>NZ_QOBB01000002.1:0-107919 GCF_024704855.1 Burkholderia sp. HAN2018
TGCACGCAACCTGGCCATCGCGTTCGAGCATTACAACGAGAAGCATCCCCATAGCGCGTTGAAATACCGCTCGCCTCGCGAGTTCCGGCGCTCGATGGATTCAGCAACCTTAGTGTGATGCTGTGTCCGGTATTACAGGGTCAACTCCATAAGGATAGAAGCGGTCTTGCGTGACAAGCCGGGATTTACTGGATGGCTATTTGACCGAGATCTCCTTGCTCGTGTGCAGAATGGCTACCTGTCCACTGACGAGTAGACTATCCGGGAGGAACAATATCGATGAGCCTCGATCAGAAAGGACGGTTGCCATTTGATGGCCTGGATTACGTACCATCAGTTCATAACATTGATGGCGAGGAGGTAGTTTACGTGAGCGACTACCGACCAGGCTGTCGCAATCAGCGTTTATGCGCCGCCATCCGGCGAGCAAGATTGCGACTGGTGTCCGCAGCCACGCCACAGATGCGCGAGGCCCAAATTTCCGTCCGTCCGCTCGCTGCCGGGACGAGGCCGGTCTAGACGGTAGTGCATCCTTCGTTTGTTGGCCAATCTCGACATATCACCGAGAACTACTGAGGGCCGTCACCATCACATTACCGCCCGCATACAGCACCGGCTTAGAGACGGTTTCAATAGGGCCAAGTGGTGCTGTTAACCTTCGCAGCGAGCTGCTAACCTCAGGCATTGGAACAAACGAGACCGAGCAGATGGCCAAGCCGTTCATCGACGATGAATTGTGGACACTGAACGAGCCGCTGTTGCCACCCAAGCCGCGGCGCGAGAAGAATTCGGGCCGCCAGTCTGTTTCGAATTGCGCCGTGCTGACCGGAATCCTGTTCGTTCTCACGACCGGACTGCGCTGGCGCGATGTGCTCGCCGAGATGGGATGGCTCGAGCGTAACATGTTGGCGATGGTTGCGCGATTGGCAAGCAGTCGGCGAGTGGGATCGCTTGCACGAGCTACTGCTCGTAAAGGTGCGCGCAGCAGGCCAGATCGGCTTCGCGCGCGATCGGTAGTGTTTGGTCCAGTTTTTTGCCTGCCCCCGGTTCCAAGCGCCACATCGTCACCGACGCCAACGGTACGCCGCTCGCCGCGATCCTGACGGGCGTGAACGTCAACGATGTCACGCAATTGATGCCGCAGATCGACGCGATTCCGCCGATTCGCGGATTGCGCGGCCACCCGCGGCAGAGACCGCGTGTGGTCTACGTCGATCGCGGTTACAACTCCGAGCGGCATCGACGCGCGTTGCGCGATCGCGGTATCGAGCCGGTGATCGCCAAGCGCAGCACCGAACATGGCAGCGGCCTTGGCAAATATCTCTGGGTCGTCGAACGCACGCATGCCTGGCTGCATCACTTCCGTCGTGTGCGCATTCGATTCGAGCGCCGTGCCGACACTCATGGCGCGTTCCTCAAACTTGGTTGCTGCCTAATCTGCTGGAATACCCTTCTACCGGCCGACCAGTCCTTATAAAACCGTCGCCGTCTCTTAGAGTCGCGAGGCGAAATGATCTGACGAAATCGAACCCATCGCATCCGCCGGGCACGATATTCGTATGCAAGTTCGGCTTGCCTCTTCGAGGGATTGTCACCTATATTTTCTTTCGGGCATTGGGTAGCTTGGTGAATACTTCGGGTTGTGAGTGGCCAGAGGTTCGGTCACACTCTCGAGGAAATCAGTCGACTGTAACCAGACCAGTTGAGTTTAGTCTCGGCAGGATGCCTGTCGGCACGTTACCCAAAGAAGAGGAACAAGTAGTTTCCACGTGAGCAATCTCATGCGAATTGCGTTCCGAAAAATGCATGATGCTCTGGAACCTCGTCGTACGAGACTTGAGGTGCCGGGATGGAGCGGTGAGGCCACGCACGATATTCCACAACCGTGGCATTGCAAACCGTTTACTGACGCGGGGACATATGGAATTGAGCTTCGGTTCAGTTGGAGGACGCCATGTTATGTGTCATTGAACCAGGGGCGTCCCGAGTGGACGGGCGATCTTTCGGCTGAATTACCTCCAGGTACTCCATCAGACTGGCAGCCCTTTAGCGTCTTCTCGCCGGGCTTTTTCGGATTTAGTCCTCTGCTAGATATTCAAGTCCCTGACGGCATGGGGTTGTTTGTGCTGCCGCATCCTAGGTGTGTGTTGGACACTACCGGGACAGCCCCTCTTGCGGTTCCTGGGATAGTTGAAACGTATTGGTGGCCTCGTCCATTTTTCTTGGTTTTTAAAGCGCCAGCAGCAAGACAATGCATTGAGTTTAAGTATGGTGATCCGATTGCTCAACTCATTGTTATTCCATTAAACGAGAAATACGACATTGAGGAAATGAGTGGAGAGTTTTCGGATCTTCGAAACCGACGGGCGCTAATGCTTGCCAAAAATGGGGAAATCTTTAGTAGCAAGATTGTTGAGTATCAGGCGGGCTATCCATCGTTCAATAACAAGTACAAAGTTCTTTGTCAGCATGCGCGAGTAAAAGGGGCATTGGAGATCGCAGCAATGTTGGATTGTGGGGTGATTTCGGATGAGCTAGATGTCGGGCGGCACGCAGATAAAATATCGGCGGTTACTTGTAATAAAAAATAGGAGAACGAGATGGCAATCATTCGCGACGAGAAGGGGAATATTTATAATATTCCGGATTCTGAATTGAAGAAGTATTTGGTGTCTACCGTGCCGGCTCAAAAAGGGAATCAGCCGGAGAGCCTTTGCTTGGATCCCAAGGTAGACATTCCACTCGGCCCTCATGATGGATGGAGTTATGTAAAAACTGAGTCACTTCCGATCGCGGCGAAGAAAACATCTGCAAGGTCGAGGAAGGCCGTCCCAGTAAAAAATGTCACTGCGAAAAAGACAAAATCAAAAAAGGGGGGATAGAAATGGCGTTGGCTTCACGGAATGATGGAGTCCGGAAATTGACGGCAGTATTTTATATATAGTTAATGCGTTAACTGGAGGCGGGGGTGGAACAAAGGCCTTGGTTCGAAGCGCTGATCGCACCTCTCTCGTCAAAGGATATTGCTGCGTGTATTGAGTCGGGTCGTCCGAGGATGGAGGTAGGTGCTGCAGTCGAGCTCTGTCAGGTTTTCGATAGAAAGCGCTTCGACGATGCGTGCCATTTGACGAACGACCTTCACGTGACATATCCAAGTGAGGGGCGAGAGAGTATGAGTCCACTGAAGCGCATCGATGCGTCCGAGGTCGATGCCCACTATCAGGCCGGCGGGACTATCTGCCTGACAGGTATCAACAATTTATGTAATGAACTGCGCCTCTTGTCGGCAACGTGCAAGGCGAGTCTTGGTTGGTCGGGCATCGTGGACTGCCGAGCCTATTTATCCCGCGACGGTTCGGGTTATACGCCACATTTCGATGATAAGTGTGTTATTACGTTTCAAATAGAAGGTCAAAAGATCTGGGAGGTAAGCGATAAACCAGCTGTGCATAACCCCGTTTCAAATGCAGGGTGCTTTCCGGATGGGATTTTTAGATACTTTAGGGATTATCCGGAAATTGAGGAATGGGAGAGATTTGAGCAGCCCATATTTTCTAAATTTTCAAAAAAATACAATTTGGATCCTGGTGATGTTCTTATTGTTCCTGCCGGGGTTTGGCATTCGGCGCGAGCGATAGGACATTCGCTATCTCTCGCTGTCACGCTCAATCACGTTGGTCGTGGTAGCGCGAAAGAAATCATATTTGGCGCGCTGGAGAAGCAGCTTATGTCCGACCCCTTATGGCGCGGCTCGGTGCCCATGGTTCCTCATGCTGACAATAGTGGGCAGTTCTTATCCATGGATGAGGTCGATGAGTTCTTCATTGAGAGGCTCACCGAGCTCAGGCAGTTGATTGACAACAATTTAGCTGATCGGACTGAAATCGTTCGCATATGGGTGGATCGCATGTCCACATTGGAGTAACGATGCGCTGACTCTTGTTGGGGAGTCTATGGTGATGGATGCCGCGAGTCTTTTTGTGAAGCTGGCGAATTCGGAGAGGGCGGTTTGTCGCTATAAATGTGATCAAGGGAGTGCCTATTTGATAAATTCTCTCGACGACATAAGAGCGATTATGATGTCCGCCGAATTTGGCTCGGTGCCACATCCTTTTCGTGCGCTTCGACCAATTTTGTCGCCATTAGGATTTGCGTGGCTTGGTATTGAAAAGCGGGCATTAGATTTCGATGTGATGATGCGGCGAGTAGAGGGTTTTTGGGGTGTTTGTCCGAATTTTTCTCGTTTCGGGGACGTGAACGAATCTACTTTGCTATCATCCAAAGAGTTTTATTTCGACGTAAAGGCGATGTTTTTTTCGCTGAGTACCTCTTTGCTATTTGATTTCGATCTGGGTTATGAGGCGATCGATATTGCGCGTGCGTCTGATCGTATCGAGGACGCTCGGTCTGGACGCGGCGGTCAACCTCACTGTCAGCACAGTAAGAAACCATTTTCTGGCGAAGTTGAGGCGATGGCCATATTTCACCGATTGGCGAATCGTATTCAAGAATATCGCGGACACAATCCTTCGGTGGAAATCACGCACGCGATTATTGAAACTCTGTTGAGCGCGACCATTCCCTTGGCGTATTCCTTTCTCTGGACATTGATGTTGATCGGGCGTCAAGAAAGTTCGAAAGATACTCTCATTAGGAGAGGGGTAGGAGAGATTGTTGGGGATTCTGGTTTTTGTGGTCGGCGAGGGCGAATAGACTACGTGGCTACAATCAAGGAATCACTCAGGCTGTATCCGCCTGTATGGGCTATTGGGCGTGTATGCATGGAAACTCAGAATCTTTCGGGTACGATAATTCGTCGAGGGGAGTCTGTAGTTATTTCTCCATTTGCTTTGCATCGGGCTCGTGAATATTGGAACCAGGCTAGTATATTTCTCCCAGAAAGGTTCCTCGACGATCGTCGCCAGTTCTCAGCATTCATGCCGTTTGGTATGGGGTTAAGGCGGTGCCCTGCCGCACGATGGAACATTTCGTTCTTGTCGTCGGCACTTGGTTGGTTCTTGAGTGCCTATTCCGTTACGGTGTACAAGTTGCCGAAGCATATTTCCCTTGTTGCGCTTCGTCCATCTTTGGGGTTTTCAATATCTCTTCAAGCACGAGATTAGAATCGTATCGTATCAGTGTCCTTTCCGCGGGGCGCAACTATGTCACTTCAGTCGAAAAGATCGAATAAAAAGCATGGCGATTTTGGTTTGAGTGGTTATGAAGTAGTTGAAGATCTATTGTCTCTTGAAATGGTTTGCCTCGTTCGCAACTATATGGATTTATCTTTGCGGGCTGGCAGGATGAATATTTGTAAAAACGAGGTGGTCCAAGGGCAGTTTGAGGAGTATGGTGCGATGCTCGGGGAAGTTCTACTGGCATCGCTGCAGTCCCGAATTGAAGCGGTGGTGGGCGAATGTTTGGTCCCAACATATTCGTTTTGGAGAGTCTATGAAAGAGGTGCTGTGCTACGACAACATGTCGATCGCGCGGCATGTGAAATCAGTGTTTCTATATCTATTGCAGTAGAGCCGGACGATTTTCAGTGGCCTTTGTGGGTGCGCGGATTTGACAACAGGTCGCGAGCAATTTGTCTTTCGTCCGGTGACGGATTGGTATATAGAGGTATCGATGTTCCGCATTGGAGGAACGCATTCACCGGAAGCGTTCAGTATCAAATGTTTCTTCACTATGTGCGTCGTGAAGATGTCAACGGTCATTTGGCCTTTGACGGACGTTCTGCGTGTGGACTTCCTCCAGTAGTTCGAGCCTACAATGGCGCTAAAGAATCTTAGTATTGCACCTCATTCTTACTGCATCGAATAGATTCGCTTCCCGATGTACATTCGTTCGTGTGCACGTTCGATTTATGGTTCATGCTTGCGCACCGGACGGTCTCTAAACTGAATCCTGCTTGATTTCAGGCGTTCTTCTCGACAAAGCTTAGAAGCCAATCGACGCCGCGTCGCAGGTCCGGATCGTCCGACCAACCCTGGGGTTTGAGATCGACATCGAAAATGTCCGGCGATATCTAGACCTTTCCTCGCTTTGGCTGGCGGTAGTGAGCACGGGATTTGTTCAATGCAGAGACTCCGTTGCGAACCGATAGCGTGTTTTCCGCGATCCCGGAAGGCAATAATAAGTCTCGCGTCTGCCATTACTCAAGGCGCCGACTCGTCATGGACGACTGCCACGCGTCGACGCGTACGCGATTGCCTCAAGGTGCGGCAACCGATATCCCGCTCCGCGACACTGCAGAAATGATGTGTTGGCTGTCGGTTCGGCTGCGGCCAGAAAGCGTCATTTTGCTGCGTCGTCACTCAGACATTCCAATGTCGTCTCCACCCAAGAAGCGGCCGGTCGATCCACGATGGAGCTCGTCGTTGAGGAGCCACTGAGTCCATTCGCCGCCCTTTTCCTACTTTTCCCAGCAACACGTCGGTTTCGTGGCAATATTTCGAAAAATCTCATTTCGGCGCGGAATATCCCTATGCACTTGTTCATCGACACGAACGCGTACCTAAGCTTTTACCAGCACACGGGGGATGACGTTCCCGCTCTGGATAAGCTCTTTCAAGAAGTCACGAAGGGATCCATCGTTCTGCACATTCCCCGTCAGGTTCGCGACGAATTTACACGCAACCGCGATGCGAGGCTCGCCGCCGCTGCGAAGGATTTCAAGAACGTGCCGTTCAAGACTGACATACCTCGACACATGCTGGGGCTGTCGAAGGCCGACTCCTACCAAAAGGCAATCCTCGAAGCAAGGAAGGCACGGGACACCTTGATTGCGGAGGCCAACCTGAAGGCACGTACGCATCAACTCGACGTCGATATATATATCAAGTCGCTGTTCGAGGCCGGAGAAGAATATCAACACGATGACACGGTGTTTTCCGCCGGAAAGCTCCGAGCCGAGCGCGGAAATCCGCCGGGGAAGCCGGGCAGCAACGGCGATCAATACAATTGGGAAATGCTTCTCGCACGCGTGCCACAGACAGACTTATACGTCATAACAAAGGACGGGGACTTCGTGTCTGCTCTTGACGGAAAGGACGAAGGAGGGATGACATATCCTAACGCGTTTCTTCGGGAAGAATGGCAGACAAAGAAGCTTGGCTACAACTTGTATGTGTTTGAGACGTTGAAGGCGTTGTTGTCGCACTACGATAAGGCGATCGCCATCAACGCTGCACCGCAGCCAGTGGTTAAGTTCGAACTAGATCTCAGGAAACCGGAACACGCCCCAGACGGCGATTTCGAGCTTGATCTCAGGAAGATCAATGTGCTGCACGAGGGGCTCCCTGCACTAGACGCGCAGCATTTTTTCCAGCCAGTGGAGCAACAGCCGGCCGCAGAACCGGTGCCAGTAGAGCCAGAAGCGCCTGCAGCCGAGCCGCAAAGACGTGCGGAGATCGAGAACGACGGACTCACGCCGGAGGACCGTGCCTTGAAGCACGAGGCAATGAAGAGGCTAATTGAATCAGAAAGCTTCGCCGTAACCCATGCGGCAATCTCCGAATTGAAGCGTTTCGTGCATAACTTCACGACGTTTGAGGCAAATGCCCTGTGTGATGTCGCACAAGACAACACGCAGATCACCTGGATTTTCGACGATAAGGATGTAACGGACTTCTACTCGGCCCTCGTATCGCATCACTTCGGTGATTTGAACCCAGACACTCTGGACAATATGATCGAGATGCTCGGTCTAGCGCCGGATGAGGAGGAGGATGCGAACGCCCTGGATTAAACAGGGAGCACATATATGGATTCCATGCACTAAGCGCCCAGCCCCGACCGCCGCATTGCGATCTACTGCTCGAACTCGCATACTTTGATCGCTACGTTGATCGTGGCGCACGTAGGAAAGGTGCTCGTTCGACGCCTGCCAGCAGCACGCGAGGGCGCACTCACAACCCTTAACGGCTGCGGCCAGTTGCGTCGGGCGGTTGCCGGCCAGAAGCGGAAGTTTACAACACGCCTATTTGGTCGGGCGAAAGGCCGCTCGGCACTCGCAAGCAGCCATAGCCACGTCGGCACCGGCGGTCTTAGATGCAATTGGGTAATCCGGCGAGACCGCTTTGAGATAAGGTAAAGATCGGCGACCAGTTGCCGTTACAGCACTGAGGGAGTCAATCTTCGTTCGCTGCCAAGCAGATAATCTAAATCCAGTATGATCGAGGAGATATTTTAAACATATTTGCGTTGCGATCTCCGGTTCGACTTCTACGTTTGCATCAGATATATGCGGAGATTGCACATCCGAACCACAGAGAATTGACGGGAAGCAAAAATGGCGAAATACGAAAAAGAAGATGAAATTGGAGATATCGGAATCGATATCGTTTCAATGAAAACGAGACGAGAGTTTTCTTGGATTTTTCGTGAGCAACCCAAAAACGACTTGGGTATCGACGGTCACATCGAAATTGTCAGCGATGAAAGAAATGGAACAGGTCGCTTAATAGCAGTTCAAGTGAAAACTGGAAAATCATATTTCAAGAATGAGCGGGAGGATGTTTACGTATTTCACGGCAATAACAAACATCTTAGATATTGGTTGCTGCACTCATTGCCGGTAATTATAATTCTTTGTGACGAAGCGACCGATACATGCTACTGGGTCGAAGTAACCAGATCAAACGTTATACAAACTGATAGTGCATGGAAGATACATATTCCAAAAGCTCAGATTTTGGATAAAAAATTTAAATCTAAATTAATATCCATCGCGGGTATGCCGCAGCACTCAGATATAGTCGAGCTTGCGCTTTTTAAATTTTTATCCGAAAAATATCACAAATCTTCGGAGTATGGCCGGCTTGATGTGTGCCCGCTTATGCACGAGCCGCATGATTTTATGTATTTCACATGTATGGCGGAATTTGAAAAAACCTCGGAATATGTTTATATTGCGCACCACTACGACATCTATCAAAATTTCTCAATCTCTATGCTGGAGAAATTCATTTCTTGGAGGGCGTTGAATATTTCAACATGCGGTCATCACAAGAATGTGCCGAAATTGTTTGTTTTTGTGATATCCGACAGGAAGGATAACCTACATATTCCGAACGAGATTATCGCTCGAGCCCGCGATGCTGGTGGTGTGGAAATATTTCGGCTAGTGTATTCATATATGAATATGGTCGCACCCGAAGATGGGCGATTTTATAATTTAACTGAATTAGATGATTCGAACGAAGAGATCTTTATGTATTAGCGAAATCAATGTGACCATTTGTCATTCAAGAACGGTCATTGAATCGGCGAAACATCGGGTGACTGCTTCGGGGTTGAAAAGAGCCTTTCGAAACGCTCCACAACGACTATTGGGTGTCGCGCGTGATTGTTGCCGACATCGCCGAACGGTGTGATAACGAGATAAGCGAAGTTAGCGGTATGGGTCGTTGTATGCTGTTGGCGTATTTACATCCAACCCGTTTCCCGCGATAACATGCTGTCCACCGGCGCGGGTGCTGCAAGGATGTGAGCTACAGTCGCCGCAGGACAGACCGCCGTCCCGAGGGCAACGACGAACTTTCAACAACTGGTTTGGATTCAGCACTCCGTTGGTGCAGGCTGGAACGTGGCTCAGGATCCAGTCGTATGGGCGGCTGTCGACTTGCTTGATGCGGTGTGGCGCGATACCACAGACTATGTTGGCGTAGGCGGATCGCGGATCCGACCAGAACGGCAAATATGAAGCGGACGGCAAGCGCCAAATTTTTATTCCAACTCTCTCGTTGGAAAATGGAAAGGCAGTTTTCACGGACGGGCGCCATCGTTTCGCGTGGTTGCGCGATCATGGCCTGCGCGTGTTGCCGGTCGAGGTTGACGAGGATTCCGCTGAAGCGTGTCGAACCTGCTTTGGGACCAGCGAGCGCGTTGTGCGATTTGATCCCGGCCCGGGTTAGATCAACCGCCCCGATTAGTAGGCGAGGCCGGCCCTTCCGGCCAACAGGTTGATCCATGGGACCGTACCTTGAGTCGCTGGAGAACAATCTAACAGTCAGCATGTGCTCGGCCCGCCTGATCAAAAGAAAGCGACATTGCTATGTCACTCGCGTCACTGGATCCAAGGTTTGTGCGACGGGTGTGTTTGCTCCGCTGCCATTGCGTGCGCAACATCGCGTACTACCGCGTTGGCTTCGTCAACGAGGAGGGTTCCGGCGATCCGAAGCAACGTACGCAATTTGGCGCAACGGTCAACGGCAACATGCTCGATATTGCCATCCTCGAGTGGTGCAAACTATTTGCCGATCGTAAGGCACTTCATCACTGGCAGCGCGTCATTCGAGACGACATCGAGCAGCAACGCTTTCTCGGCGAGTTGCTGCGCAATGCGCCAACTAATACGAACGACTGGAAGCGCTACCTGGACTCGATGCGGGTCTACCGTGACAAGTTCGTCGCCCATCTGGACGACCTCAGCGTCATGCAGATTCCGTCACTCGAAATCGCATTGAAATGCGTCCTCTTTCTGTACTCGTACATCCGCGCGAACTGCCCTGCATCGACGTTCGCGATGCCGCAATGCTCGAATCTGCCGGATGATCTCTCGGTCTACTACGAAGGATGTCGCGACGAAGCCCGCGGGGCATACGACTCGGGGAAAAGTAGATGAATGCTCAGATGCTGGCAGCGTGGGGCGCGGTGCTCTCGACGGCGCTCACCGCAATCAAAGTTTGGGAACTATGGTGGGACCGGCATCGTATCGACGTCGGATAGCCCAGCCGGTGTACTTAGTGAGTCTTCGTGATCGTTGTCGGGATCACGGCTAGAAAGCTACCTTATCCTCACTTGGGCAGGGCGGTGGACATTCGCTTAGACTCCGTTAATAGACACAGGCGGTCAGAAACGGCCCGTCTGGCAAGTGGGTTCAGCCGTCAAATGAATAGGGGAGAGAGAATTGGCCTACATCGTTGTCTGTATTGCCACCAGTTGGGGCAGCGCGCATGGTGGCATCAACGTGGTCAACACGGGATTGGCGCGAGGGGCTGCCAACATCCTTCCCAAGGGCGGCCGGTGCATTTGCGTCGTTGAGGAGACGTTGAAGACAGCGATTCCCTCGAAGGTCGAGGTCATCAGTCCTTTGACCTTTGAGGCCGACGTGGTTCTGGAGGCAGTTTTCAAAGAGGTTCTGAAAACGCCGCAGCCCGATATCGAAGGGCTGCTAGTCATCGGGCACGACCTGAAGACGGGTCAATTGGCCATCGACTGTGCCAAGGATCTGCAGATTCGGCTGGGCCGCGACACGTCGGTGAAGTCGGCAGTGATTAGTCACATGGACTACGCCGAATACTCGCGACGCAAGGGGCAGGCGTTGCCCAGCGTCTTCGAGAAGTCGCGCAGGCAGCACGCCGTTGTCTCTGCTGCCGACTTTGCGTTTGCTATCGGGCCACTGCTTGCCGATGGATTTCAGAAGGCACGTCGCGATCGCAAGGACCGGGTCATTGCACTGACACCTGGGAGCTCAACCATCAGGGCGCAAGCCGAGGGCGATGGAGCGCTGAGATTCTATATGAGCGGCAGACTAGGCCTCGAGGACGATCCAATCAAGAACGGGGTGCTGGCAGTTCGCGCCGTGAAAGCCGCCTATGTCGCGGAGAGGTCGAGTGCAACCCCTGGGCGCTGGGCGCTGCGTGGGCACTTCTATGCGTGTGGTGTCGATCCCGAGAAGGACGGCGAGCTCATCGACATGTTGAAAAGGGACGTCAGGGAGGACGCCGCTTTTGAACTGGAACCGATGCCGTTCACAAACCAGCAGGAAGATCTGCATAACTACGTCATCAACGCCGATGTGGCGCTGATGCCGTCATGGCACGAAGGCTTCGGGCTGGCTGGCTGGGAAGCGCTTTGTGCAGGCGTTCCATTGGTCTGTTCGACTCAATCCGGCTTAGCTGTCCTGGTCGATCAACTTCGGGATCGGTTCCCGGACTCGGATTTTGCTGGGGTGCTTCCCGTCGTCATGGCCGGCGGATCACCGGCCGGGCAACCCTCCGAGCTGGACACGAATGCGCTGCGCGATGCAGTTCAAAAGATGGTGCGCGAGTACCCGGCCCGCAAGAAGGCCGCAATGGAACTTGCGCCACTCATCAGGCAGTTGTTCACCTGGGAAGAATGTGCTGCCGAACTCTTGGCCAATGCCAAGTGGCCATGGGCGAACCCGCGAGACTGGTTTCAGCGCCAGTTGGCCGCACAGCGAGCAGTCGACAGTCGAGACGGGGCCGCTGGTGCCGAAATGATATTGACCGCGTTGGAGGCGTGTCAATCCGGGTATGTTGAGCGCGACTGGGGCCAAGTTTGTTCCGCAATGAACTTCTTCAGCGATGTCGGCGCCACTGCGACCATGAAGGATCGACGGGAATTCAAGACGGCATTGGAGACGATAGGGAGGGCGATCTCTGAAGCATTGGCCGATCATGTCAAAGCAGGCGGACTGCCGATTCTCGACACGGTGTTCCTCGATCTGTGCTGGAGATTCCTGGCCGCCACCACTAAGCTGGCGAAGAACTTCGGCGATTTCAAGGCACTCCTGCCCGACGTGATGCGCGGCTGCATATTCGGGGATGGATTCCTGCGCAAGGAACTACTTTTTTACGTGTCACGCTATTCGGCCGACTTCGAAGGTCGGTTCGATGACCAGGCCAGAGATTTCCTTGAACCCCTGGTCAAGCATCTCCCTCATGATCGTGCGCTGCGCATCCGTGTGGCCCGCCTGTGCGTGGCCAATCCCAACCTCAAACGCGTGATCGACACGGATGGGATCCCAGACTTCGCCGAGGAATCAGCGCGATGCGCCAAGGCCATGGCAAGGCCGTTTGACATCGGTGAGCTGCTTCAGCGAGAGGCCGACATTGCACCCACAGCGCTGGCGCTGTTCAGCTTGAAGCCCGACGCCGCACGACAGTCGATGGAACAGCCAATCGGCTTTTTCAACCGGCTGGACCCGAAGAATGAGGTGACCAAGACTTGGCGTGGCGACAAGCGGCTAGCGGCGGGGATGATCACAGTCTCCATCTCGAGTGCGCATGTATTCCATGTGCTGGAGGCGATGGCCAACGATGAAGAAGAGGCCATCCGATGGGCCGCGCTTGACCTCGCCTTTTCTCCTGTGCTGCGCGTCCGGTTGGCGTCGTCGGATGCGTCTTTAGGCTCTGGCCGCGCGCTATGTGCCAAGCTTGGCAAAATTGTTGATATTGCCGTCTCGTTCGATGGCGGCCATCCTTGGCTGACTCGGGAATTCTTGCACCACTACCGCGAGGAGCACAGTTCGAAGGATCCGTGGCCGGCTCAGCTGGCCAAGTTCACGTTGACGGACTTCCCGGTGTCGAGGGAGCTATTTGGGCCCAGTCTTGGGCATAAAGGTGGCCCATTGGGCCGTCAGATGCATCCCGAAGTCATCGACGCACGCGAACGAGCAGCTGAATTCGTCAAGCGAGTGTTATTGGTCCTGCCACCGATCTCTGTCCAAACCGACGCGGGTCGGGCAGCATCGAAGACCAGCACGCCTCCACTTGGCCTCGGGCTATTGGCAACCCACATTTCGAATCTTGGGCATGACGTCCATTTGGTCGACTGTCACCGGTTCCCGCATTTGACCACCGATGTATTCAATCGGGCCAAGACGTTCAACCTGATCGGTTTCAACACGGTTTTCAGCACGGTTCGGTCTACTCGGCAGATGCTCAGCCGGATCCGCACTGCGACTGGGCGACCTGTTCTAGTGGTCGGTGGGCCTGCAGTCAACCTTGACGGCTGGCAGTTTTCGGCGATAGATGAGGGCGACCGAGACAACTGGGATTTCGCGATCTCCGATGATGCCGTTGGCAACCTCGAGCTGTTGGTTGAGGCGCTCAAGACGCCGATCCCCTGGCCGCTGAGCAATGGGTTGGTTGCGAATCCGCACAGCAGCTTCGTCGCCCTGCGCGACGTTGAGGCGCTGCCCGTGGCCGCCATTGCGGGCGTGGACAAGCCGGTCAGGGACTTGGGCTGGATGAAGATCCAACTGGACCGGAGGTTGTACGCTGGTCCTGAGGGGCAGTACGAGCCAGGCAGGACGCGGGATGTGAAGGGGCGCGTTCACGAGGCTCATGTAGTGATGTCCAAGGGCTGCGACTGGAACTGCAGCTTTTGCACCGAGCGACGAAGTCTGAGCAAAGGCGAGCGTCGGCGCGAGGTCGACTCCATCTTGGAGGAAATACGCCAGCTTGCGGCTTCGCATCCCAATTTGCGAATTCAGTTCATCGATGACAACCTGCTCCCTCAGATCGCATCGCCGGAAAACGCTGGGAGCGTCCGAGTGAAAGAGGGCGTTGCCTGGGCCGAGCGGTTCCTGAACGGGCTTGCCACAATCCGACGCGAGCGGAGCGGCAGCCTGACTTGGCGCGGTATCTTTAGGCTTGAGGACTTCGACGCGTACGAAGCGCAGGGCGAGAGGGGGGGATTTGTCAACCTTCTCTCTGCGGCGGGCTGCAACATGCTGGCGTTCGGCGTCGAGTCGGGCAATGCAGCGCGACGGCACAGCATCAAGGCGGGTGGTGATAAGTTCACGAACCAGGTGATCAGGAATCTGTTCAGGAGACTTCGCGACGAAGGAATCTTCACTAAGGCCTACTTCATCATTGGCGGCCACAAGGAAAACGCACGCTTGGCAAGGGAGACGATTTCGTTTGCAGTATCTTCGGGCGCAACGTTAGCTTACTTTGCGCTCTACAAGGACTTTGTCCGAGCGCAGAAGCAGCTGAGCCGAGATCGTGGGTTGCATGATCCAGTAACGGAGAGTCTGCTTGACTACGAGCAGATGCTTTCGGGATGGGACGACGTATTCACGACGCGCAAGCACATCGTTGCGCCCTCGGTCCCAGCGAGCCTTTTCGAGCCGGTAAATGCGGTTGAACGGCGCACCTATCAGCAGCTCGCCCGCCTGGGTTTCCGATTTGAGGATCTCGTGAAGTACAACGACTATCACGCCAAAGAGGGGCCGGCCGGCGAGGTGTTGAACGAGGTTACGTGGAACAAGCCCGACCAATACTTCGCGATGGTGGAGAAGGCATACCGGGCCTTTTATTTACGACGAGATTTCGTGTCTGACTTCAAGCAACTCGTCGCCGCGGGCTACTAGATCTGACTAGTCGCGACAATGTTGAGCAGCTCTTCTTGCATTGAATTCCGCAGAACGTATGACCGCACTGCAAAGCAGACATTGCTCAACGAAACCCGAACGGCTGGGATGGGTGGCGGATTCAACCGGTCGACGCAGCACACTAGACGCTGCGTCGACCGGTTGGACCCACTGGTAGGGTCCCCTTTTTCTCCAACTCCATCAATATAAGAATGCTCACGTAGTCGATCTGCCGTGTGGACAATGCCTGCAGAGGTTGAAACGTTTGCGCTTACACAGAAGACACGCTGGATAGTGCGAGGCCGAAGGTCAGATTATCTATGTCTTCTCGCGAAACACTAAGGTCGCGCGCAAGCGCGGTGCGGCTGATGCCGTCCGTACGTAATGCATCGAATACTTTACGCAATACTTGCGAGACCTCGCGGCGTATGGGGTTCGGCTCAGATGTCCTGTAGCCGTTCTTTGCCATTTCGATACAGAGATTGCGGTAAGTCCACTCGGACAACAGCCCCAACTGATTCATACGGAAGGCTAAAGCCGCCAGCGATACCCCCCAGTTCTGCTTTAGCTGGATGAGCTTGTCTATTGTGACCATGCCCGATCTACGTGCATAGATGCTGGCCCTTGGCATGAGAAACGCAGAAGCAAACGCATTTGCCTCGCGCTCCATGTCCGGGCTGTGAGCCGCGCCGTGCAACATGCTGTGGCGGTCACGAATAAGATGGCCGAGTTCGTGCGCCGCATCGAAGCGGCTATGCTCGGCAGACTTTATAGTATTCAGGAAAACGAAGGGATGATCACGATGCCAAACGCTGAACGCGTCGACTTCACGCGCTTCAATCGCAAGCGAGTAGACGCGGATCCCCTTGGACTCGAGCAAGTGAATCAGGTTACCGATCGGTGCCTCACCAAGGCCCCACATCCGACGAAGCGATGCAGCCGCGTCTTCCGGCGAAAGGTCACTTAAGTCGGGAACATCTGCTTCAGGAAGTCGGAAACGGTCTTCAATCCAATCATTCAGAAGGAATGCCGTCACCCCAGCGCCAAGTGCGACATTTCTCAGCGTCGCCGACATCTTCGACATCGAACGAAAGCTCGCGGAATGGGGAGCGATAGTGGGTAGGTCGTCGCCCGCGAAGAATTCTTCCGGAAACCGGAGCACATCACATATTAGTGTGAGCTTGTCCGGTTCCGGAGCATATTCGCCAGACTCGTAGCCTTGAATCGACCGTACCTGCAAGCCAAGCTCTTTTGCCAGGCGTGCCTTCGTCCAACCACGACGCGTGCGAGCGAATTCTAGTCTAGACGGATTAAAAAACATCTTCTCTATTCAGTTACTGAGTGCCTGTACGGCGTTCGACCGGGACGTCGATCGGACCAGTCGGTTCAATCGGGCCAGTCGGCGAATCTTGATCCATGAACGGCTCGCTTTCCGGACGCAGCGCTTCCAGAATGAGTCGCTCCGACCATTCCACAATCTGCTTGCGGTCGAAACGTCGCGGAGCGGATAGCTCTGCACGCAATTCCGGCTTCCCGTCTGCTCCAACTGCAACGTGATACAACAAAATCCACAGCTGCGTGGCGTCCTCGGAGTTTGCGAGGTCGGTGATGATAGCTGGATCGAACATCTCGAGCTGCCGATTCCGGTCAACCGCCTGACGAAGCACGGCGCCTTTCGAAGCCTGATTCGTCGGGTTTCCCATCTCCAGCCCCGTATCCATGTCTCCCGTCATGACCGCAATAGCAACTTTGCGGTCTGGTGAAACGATGAACGGGCAATTTCGCTGATCCTGTTTAGTCCAGCCGAGAGCTGCCAACGCGAGACGAATTTGAAAGAGCGTTGCATGCCAGTGGAACGTCCCGGCCGCCGTCGGCGCGTGCAACTCCGTCGCCTCGATTCGCGCTCGATAGCCATGCTCATTCGCTTCCCGTAGCAATTCTTCGCTGAGGGTCTCGTGAAGTTGCGCAAGGCGCATTGCAACTACATCGCGGTCTGTTACGACCGATGCGCTAGAGCGTTCAGGCTGCGCGTTGAGTTCAAACGGTTCCGACAAAGGCGCCTCCAATGGGCAGGTTAACTTCCGGAAATTCTACCACATGTTGAGGTTGAAAAATCGGAAGTTGTGCTGCCAAACGATGTACCACCTTTCTACCGCTCAACGAAGTTCGTCGCAGCTTGCCGCCGTTGTTCAATATAGAACGATACCTGTACAAACATACAGTTCGATAATTTATTTGGATCGATTTATGTCTGTGATAGTTGGCTCGCTTGATGGCGAATCGCTGGATGCCGGGGCGGCATATGCGCCTGCTGGAATGGAGAGCGTGCCGACAAACAGAAAGTAAGGGGCACTTCGGCGACATGCGAAGACGAGTTGGCGTCCGGACGATGCGGCCCTATTAGCAGTGACAAGGCAACCGTACCGAGCACGAAACTCTCCTAACCAGGGTACGTTCACATTCACGAGAAATTTGTAGGTCGCGATATCGAATCATGAGAATTTTCAACAGAGAAAATTCTCATGAACGTGCCTAACTTGTTGATTTGTATAGGGGCAGAAAGGCTGATTCGCTGAGACCCTACAGTGACCACGCTTGTTGGAGCAACCGCCGAATAGGAGGGGCGAAGATTGTGTTCCAGCGATGTAGCAAATGGGTCACCAACCGGGCGGGAACTGTACGAGCGTTGCGCATCGAGCGCTGCAGGTGTGGCGTGGCTCGAAACTTGTGATGTTTTCTGGGTAGCGAAAATTCAACGCTCTTGAATTTCAGTGACGGTTCGCCGATAACGCCGCACTCTTTGTCGAGTGCCTGCATGACGGCATATGCGGTATCGATCGACTGCATCCGGATATGGGGCTGCCGCCCTGGCACCACGTGAACCGGGTACTCGCGCCCAGCGGATATGCGATCGAACCGCCCGACCTGATCGTCGGGCTTATGGGTTCGGTCGCTGCTGTGCCCGAAAATATGCCGTCCCTCGATACCCAGGCCAACGAACTGATCCAGCGCTCGCTGGCCCAGTCGGGACATCTGCTCAATTCATGCAAGCGGTGTAGCGGGAGTGATCTGTCCTCGGCGATGAAGTCATCAAGACATTCGGGACGCAACGTTATTTGCTTGCGGTCCTCGCCGTCGACAAAACGCCCCATCGTCGCCTCTCATCGGAACGGATTGATCCAGCCCAGGTGATCGAACGCGTTTCTACACAGTCTCGGCCAGTGGCTGCCACTGGCCGAGACTTCAATAGACCGCTCAATTGCGTCATCGAGATTCAGAAGCGGTCGCCGCGGACCCATCCCTCGTAGAACACATCATGAGCCGGCTGAAACCGGAATCGGCCAGATATCGCCAAGACTCGCTTGCGAGGGTGCATCGCCCAGCCATTGCATGAATTCGCCCACATGCCGCGCCCAAAGATCGGGACGAGTCATCGTGAAATGGCCCGGCGACGACGGTGTGCCCTGCTGCACCAGATACCGGCCATGCTGAAGCGTCGGCACAAGTCGCTCGAGAACGCGCAGGGTGTCAGGGTTGAATTCGTCGTCGGAGAAATTCAGGGCAAACAGCTTGGCCCGAATCCTGGAAAGCCCTGGCTCGGGATCGTAGTCAAACGATGACTTGAGCGAATAAAGAATGTCGTTCGCGTCGACATGCTCCGCCTGGAAGCGCACGGTCGCGAGAAACTTGCTTGCCGCCGCGCCGTCCGGAATTTCCTGCTGTAGCGCGGGCGCACTGTCGATCATCATTCGCAACACCCCGAAGCCTTGGACCCAGCCGCGGGGCGTTTGCGTGTACTCGCCGCTCTTCCAGTCGGGATCGGAGCGGATCGCATCGATCACCATGCGCCGCCACAGCAGATTGCGGCCCGAGACCGTAATCGGTAGCGAGACCACGGGCATGACGCCGTCCATCATGTCGGGATATGTTTCCGCCCATTGCCAGGCGTTCATGCCGCCCATCGACATGCCGAGAATCGCATGAAGATGCTCGATGCCCAAGGTTTCGGTCACCAGCTTGTGCTGGAGATCGACGATGTCGCCGTAATCGTAGTTTGGAAATTTCGCCCTTAACCCGTCACTCGGTTTGCTCGACTGGCCGTGGCCCACGTTGTCGGGAAAAATCAGGTAGTAGCGATTCGCGTCGAGCGGACGTCCCCGGTCGAACAGGGCTTTTGTGTAAGTCGGACTCAGCAGCGTTCGACTGTCCGCGCCGGTCCAGTGCAGGACCAGGACGGCGTTGTCAACGGCGCCATGGGCATTGCGATGCGGCGTGCCGAGCGTTGCGTAGTGGATCCGCAGTCGGGGCAGCGTCTCGCCATCCCGGAACCGGTAGTTGTCGAACCAGACATCGTTCTCAACGGCCGTCGGATTCGCGCTCTGGTCCCACGGCGCCGTCGCTTCGCCGGCGGAGGCGGCCGACGGGATACCGGGCTGCGCCGAGGCGGTGTCCTGAAACGTGGGGCCGCACAGCAGCAAGCCGAACAGCACACTGGCTGCGGCACGGGTACGACGAAAGTTCACGATGATTTCCTTGTCCGATTGAAGAAGGGGTTTCGTACAGGGGGCACTAGCGCCGTTGCTTCGGCAAGCCTCACCGCACGTTCGAGGGGCCCGGGCGGCGGCGCAGCAGGTCGAACGCCATGATGTGGCTCGCTCCTGAAATTCCGACGCCGTAGAACGGGATCAATGCCATCGGCAGCGTCTGGATGCCGGACATGCGGGGATCGTTGAGCAGGAAGTAGGTCAATCCCGTACCGACCGCCACGACGAAATCTGCGAACCCGAACAGATGAAAGATCAGGTACCGGTTGCGCGTTTTCGGCAGCATGGTGACGCCGAACGCCATCAACCCCGCGATGAGGTCGCCCCAGCCGGCGTTCCTGACGAATGCTTCCGGCAGGAGATCGTGCGCCCCGTACCAGAAGAAGACCAGCGCGGCCGCAATCCGCCAGATATGAAACGCCGTCAGCGTTCTTAGCCCGATGGTCGCGATGTATGTGCGAAAGCTCCGGGACATCGAATAAACGGCGACTGGCGCCACGATACCGAGGGCAATGAGGCAGGCGAGCCCCAGCGGGTAGACCGCTCGATAAACCCCCGCTTCGGCCGCCGCGGCAACGGCTAATCCCCAGACGATCAGCACACCCAGCAAGCCCGTCCCGCCGTTCTTCCGGATCTCGACGATCTGATTCATTTCCGACGTCCATTAGGTTGACTAAACATTGATCGAATTCCCGGTGTCTACTGGACGTGATGCCGTAGATTAAAGCGCGCCTTTTCTGCCGTCTTCGGACAGCTTCAGAAGCGGCACCGACTTGAACAGGGTTTCCGGCTGCACCCGCTCCCAGAGACTTCCTTTGCCTTGCTGCTGGCCACGCTCGTCTTCTCGTCGAAGCCATTGCTCGACGGTCCGGATGCGGTTCGGATGGATTTCGTCGAGTAGCGCGTAGTCGCGGCGGATGACGTCGTGCTTCCAGATGTTCCAGAATCCAGTGAAGTTGTCGCGGAAACTCATCGTGCTCTTGTCATTCGGGTCCGCGTTGTATCCGGCGGGCGAGCTCGCCGCCATCTTGAGCGGGCCGTTCCAGTAAGTGTCCAGATCAGTGTCGATGTAGCGCGCAGGATGCCCCGTTACCCGTTCGAATGCCTCGGCCAGCTTCCCGTACTCGACATGCTCAATGGCGACCTGGAGATCCATGCCGTTCGCGCGCTCCGGGTGATCGAACAGCCAGCGCGCGTAGTAGCCGCAATCCTCCAGTGCGACATGCGGCACCGCACCGTTGCCGAGCGGCACGCGCCAGGTGACGACTCCGTCCTCGACGAAGGGCATCATCGGCGTCATCGCCGAAATGGCCATCTCCATGTATGGCCCGGTGGTGAACACGGCCGCGCCCATGCGGTCCCGGTTCGTCTGGTTCTGGAACAGGATCCATTCGCCTACGCGGCCTTTGCCGTCGTAGTGGCCAGCACGAAAGCGCGAATCGTAGCCGGCCTGTTTGAGCGCGTAGTCGAGGTTGCCATACACGAAGAACTTGATGCCTTCTTCCAGCGCGATTTCGTAGCAACGCATCGCCCAGTAGATCTCCGTTTTCTCGCCGGTGTTGAACCCGTCCAGATTGATGTACGCACCGTCGCAGCCGCGAAAGCCTGCCCGCAGAACGGCTTCGTCGGCAAACGTGCCTTTCAGGATCGACACGTTGCCGAGTGCGAGCAGCGCCTTGGCGCGCCGGGAATCGGGATCTCGGCTCAACGCGCGAACGGAATACTTGCCGTCCGCGACGAGCGCGCTGATGACAGGCAGGCCCTGCGCGCCTGTACCACCGATGACGAAGATTCTGGAAGTGGCATGGGAAGGCATGATGGTTTCCTTGAGTTCGATGCTACGGACGCCCACCGACGACGCCGGTCAACAAGCGGGACACTCACTCTTATAATAAGAGTGAGTGTCCCGCAAGACAAGGACTTTTCGACACTTGAACCGGGAGGGCGAAGGGCTCTTGGGTGGAAACGTCCAGTCGATGCTCGTGCGACTCTTATAATGAGACTCACCCTCGGCGACGATCGCCGGGGCTAATCTGGGAAACGGCTCATGCGCTCGAAGGGTTTTGACGGAATGGTGTGCCCGATTGCCGGCGTCATGGCGGCGATCGGTGACCGATGGGGCTTGCTGATACTTCGCGACCTTGTCTGCGGGCTCAGCCGGTACGACGAGTTTCGCCAGTCGTCCGGCATAACCAACGCGACGCTCAGCGACCGGCTCAAGCATCTGGAGGCCAACGGCCTCGTTGAGCGTAGGCGCTATCAGGTGAATCCGGAGCGATTTGAATATCTCCTGACTCACAAGGGCTGGCAGATCGCCCCGGTGATGCCGGTACTCGCCCAGATTGGGGACAGTCTGGAAGTTTCCGGAGCTTCGGCGCCTCCGATGAAGTTCGTGAATCGAAAGACGGGAGCCGAGGTGCGGTGGAGCTTTATCGATCAGGAGACGGGGGAGCAGACCAACGCGGCGGATTTGGAGATCCAGGAGGGTCCCGGCGCGGACGAGCTGGTCCGCTGGCGCCTGTCGCACGGTAACCGGCGTCGCCAAAAAGCAGATCCGCCAGGCGGACGATCGCCTGCTTGATGGTCGCCCGGGTTTCTCCGTCGAACTCCATCGGGTCCTTCTCGGACACCTCGTCAGGCAGCATGCTGCGCTGGCGACCGTGGGCGATCCTGGCGAGCAGTCGCCGAGTGTTTCGCTTGATCAGCTCGACATCTCGTGATGCCCACCGACGTCGCACGCCGTGCAGGTGCTGATCGAAACTGGCGAGGCCGTGTCGATTGATAACCTCCTTGCATCAATTCTTCCAAAAATCGCACTTATCGTTTGATCGACGTCGAGCGAACATTCCGGAAAACCACAATCGACCCGCCCCGCATATTTCCGGATTTTCAGGAGACACCTCGATGCACCCCTCGTCCAGCCTTCCGGCCGAACGTTCGAAGGCCGCCGCGATCTTTCGCGTCACGGCCGGCAATTTTCTCGAGCAGTTCGACTTCTTCCTGTTCGGCTTCTACGCCACGCAGATCGCCAATGTCTTCTTCCCTGCGCAAAGCGAGTTCGCTTCGTTGATGATGACCTTCGCCGTGTTCGGCGCCGGCTTCCTGATGCGGCCGCTGGGCGCAATCGTGCTGGGCGCGTACATCGACGAGGTAGGCCGCCGAAAGGGCCTGATCGTCACGCTGTCCATCATGGCGAGCGGCACCATCCTGATTGCGTTCGTGCCGGGCTACGCGTCGATCGGACTGCTGGCGCCCGTGCTCGTACTGATCGGGCGGCTGCTGCAGGGCTTCTCCGCAGGCGCCGAGCTGGGCGGTGTATCGGTCTATCTCGCCGAGCTGGCAACGCCCGGCCGCAAGGGCTTCTTCACCAGCTGGCAATCGGCCAGCCAGCAGGTTGCGATCGTCATCGCGGCGGGCCTCGGCTTTGCGCTCAATCAGTGGCTGAGCGCATCGCAGATCGCCACCTGGGGATGGCGCGTGCCGTTCTTCGTCGGCTGCATGATCGTGCCGTTCATCTTCATGCTGCGCCGCAACCTGGAGGAAACCCAGGAGTTCAAGGCGCGCAAGCATCGCCCGGGCATGAAGGAAGTGTTCGGCACGCTGGTTCAGAACTGGGGCGTCGTGGTCGCCGGCATGATGCTCGTCGCGATGACCACCACGAGCTTCTATCTGATCACCGTCTACGCGCCGACCTTCGGCAAGACGGTGCTGCATCTGAGCACCGCCGACAGCCTGCTCGTGACGCTCTGCGTCGGCGTGTCGAACTTCGTGTGGCTGCCGATCGGCGGTGCGCTGTCCGATCGGTTCGGCCGTCGGCCGCTGCTGGTCGGCATGACGATGCTCACCGTCCTGACCGCCTATCCGGCGCTGTCGTTCCTCGCTCACGCGCCGTCGTTCGCCAACATGCTGCTCGTCCTGCTCTGGCTCTCGTTCATGTACGGGATCTATAACGGTGCGATGGTCGTCGCGCTCACCGAAGTGATGCCGGTGCAGGTGCGTGTCGCGGGCTTCTCGCTCGCCTACAGCCTCGCGACGGCCGTGTTCGGCGGCTTCACGCCGGCCATCTCGACCGGGCTCATTCACATGACGGGCGACAAGGCCGCACCCGGCTACTGGATGAGCTTCGCCGCGGTGTGCGCGCTGCTTGCGACCTTCGCGCTCTACCGTCACCGCACGGCGACGCTCACGCCGGCGCATTGATAGCCCATCCGAAACTTCACCCACACACACGAATTCGCATGACCACGACCATGAGAAATCAGCTCCTGAAATTTTGCGCGACCGCGCTCGTCGCCACCGCGGCGTTTGCGGCCAACGTGCAGGCGGCCGAGCTCCACGTGATGAGCTCGGGTGGCTTCACGGCCGCCTATAAACTGCTCGGCCCGCGGTTCGCGTCGACGACTGGCAATACGCTCGACACCGCGCTCGGCCCGTCGATGGGCAAGTCGCCCGAAGCGATTCCGAACCGGCTCGCGCGCGGCGAGCCCGCCGACGCCGTCATCATGGTCGGCTACGCGCTGGACGAACTGATCAAGCAAGGCAAGGTCATCCCCGGATCCCGCGTCGAGCTCGCCGATTCGCGCATCGGCATGGTCGTGCGCGACGGCGCGGCAAAACCCGACATCAGCACCACCGAAGGTCTCAAGCAGGTGCTGCTGCACGCGAAGTCGATCGCCTACTCGGACAGCGCGAGCGGCGTGTATATCGAACGCGAGTTGTTCAAGAAACTCGGCATCGAGGAGCAGGTGAAGTCCAAGGCGAAGATGATCCCGCGGATTCCGGTGGCTTCTGTCGTCGCGAACGGCGACTACGAAATCGGCTTCCAGCAGGTCAGCGAGCTGCTGCCCGTCCACGGTGCGACCTTCGTCGGCAAGATTCCCGAATCGCTGCAGTCCGTCACGCGCTTCGCTGCCGGCATCCCCGTCGGCGCGCAGCATCCGAAGGAAGCGAAGGCGCTGCTCGATTATCTGGCGTCGCCCGACGTGCAGGCTGACGTGAAAACAACCGGACTGGATGCCGTCCCCGCGCATTGAGTCCGACCCGCGGGAAGGCTTGTGTCACAAAGTCTTCCCGTTGCCGCCGGCATCCCCTGCGGTACTGCCTTCATCGGCCCCGTTCGGGGATGCCGGGCCGGCCATGGCGAGCCTCTGCGCAAGCCGCATGCGATCGCACGCACCTTCCCACAGCGAAACGAAGATCACCGCGCAGGCATTGCTGATCACGCTTGTCAGGGCGCGCGCCTCCGACATGAAGCGATCGATGCCGACCAGCAGTGCGACGCCGGCGACGGGCAGGTCGGGCATGACGGCGAGTGTGGCGACCAGCGCCACCAGCCCGCTACCGGAAACACCGGCCGCCCCCTTTGACGTGAGCAGCATGATGGCGAGCATCACCGCGATCTGCGACGCGGAGAGCGGCACGTCGCACGCCTGGGCGATGAACAATGCCGCGAGCGTCAGATAGATCGCGGTACCGTCCAGATTGAAGGAATAGCCCGCCGGCAGCACGAGCCCCACGATGCCCTTGTCGCAGCCGAGTGCCTCCAGCTTGACGATCAGACGCGGCAGAACGGGCTCCGTGGACGACGTCGCGAGGACGATGAGCAATTCTTCGCGCATGTAGCGCAAGAGCCGCCACAGCGCGAAACCGTGCAGTCGCGCGAGCGGTGCGAGCACCAGCGCGACGAACAGCACGCAGGCCACGTAGAAGGACGCCATCAGCTTCGCGAGCGAGCCGACCGAACCGATGCCGAAACGGCCCACCGTGAACGCCATCGCGCCGAATGCGCCGAGCGGCGCGAGCCGCATGATCATCGCGAGCACGCGAAAGACGACCTGGGCGACACCGTCGATCAGCGCAAGAACGGGCCGGCCGGCCCGCGGGTGCGCATTCAGCGAGAAGCCGAACAACAGCGACAGCAGCAGCACCGGCAATACTTCGCCTTTGGCGAACGCGCCGAGCATCGTGTCCGGAATCACGCTCAGCCCGAACGCCACAAGCCCCCGCGGCTCCGCATGCTTCGCATACGGAGCGAGGATGCCTGCATCCAGGTGGCTGACGTCGACGTGCATGCCGGCGCCGGGCTGCAGCACATATGCGGTGACGAGTCCGAGCGCGAGCGCAGCGGCGGTCAATAGATAGAAGAGCGCCAGTGCCCGCACGATCGTGCGGCCGATCGCCTTCCCGTTCGCCAGCGACGTGATGCCCGAGACGATCGTGCAGAAGACGATCGGGGCGATGGTCATCTTGACCAGGCCGACGAACGCATCGCTGAGGGGCTTGAGCATCGCGCCCGCCGCGGGCCATGCGTGACCGATGCCCATGCCGAGCATCATCGCGAGCAGAACCTGCACGTAAAGCGATCCAAGCGGCCTGGCCAACCTCACTGTCCGGTCTTCCTTCGTGTCTCTCTGTCGTCGTTACGCCGATGCGCCACTGCTTGCGGTTCCGCCACGCTTCGCCTCGATGACCATCCGATGAAATGCCTCGGCGGCCGGCGTGAGCGGTCGTCCGCGCCGCTTCACGATTCCCACGCGTCGTTTGACGACCGGTTCGACGAGCGGCACGCTCGTGAGAATCGGGTGGTCATGCCCAGGCATCGCCATCGAGGGGACCGCGGCGACGCCGAGCCCCGCTTCGATCAATCCGAGCAGGGTCGTCACGTGGCGTGTCTCGCAGACGCTCGGCGCGCGCGGCGCGACGGCGGTCAGCGCCTGGTCGAGCAGCAGACGGTTGCCGGAAGTCTTGTCGACCGACACATAGTCGTGCTCGTAAAGCTCGTTCCAGGTCACGCGCTTCTTGCGTGCGAGCGGGTGGTCGCGGCGACAGGCGGCAACGAACCGTTCCTGGAGCAACACCTTGAACTCGATCTCAGCCTCCTGGCTGCCGATGAAGCTCACGCCGAAATCCGCCTCGCCGCTGATGACGGCCCCGAGCACCTCGTTGGCGCTTGCATCGAGCAGCTTCACCCTGATGCGCGGAAAGCGCTGATGATAGCGCGCGACGATGGCGGGAAGAAAGTAGTAGGCGACCGACGGCACGCATGCGATCGTCACATGGCCGAGGCGGCTCGATGAAACGTCGCGAATGCCGAGCAGGGCGGCATCGAGATCGTCGAGCAGTTGTTCGGCACTCTGCGCGAACACGCGACCGACCGTGGTGAGCGAGACGCTGCGCGTGGTGCGCTCGAACAGTCGTACGCCGAGCGCTTCCTCGAGCTTGTCGATACGACGGCTCAAGGCCGGCTGGGAGAGGTTGACTGCGTCGGCGGCCTTTCGGAAGCTCCCCGTTTCCACTACGGCGCGAAATGCCTGCAAGTCGGTTAAATCGAAGTTGATCCCCACAGGCAAATCTCCGCCACTCAGATGCGGTGCATTGTGCATGATTCTGCCGGCGCCATGCGTGTTGCGTTGCCTGAAACCGATGTCTTCGGGTTTGCCCGCCGTGGTTGCCCGAACCGCGCACGATAGTCCCGCGGCGATGCGCCGACGCATTTTGCAAACGCACGCTGTAACGCGTCCACGCTTGCGGATCCCGATCGTTCGGCTATCCGTTCGAGCGGCCTGTCGGCCCGCTCCAGCCGTTCGCACGCCCGACCCGCGCAGCCGGCACGTAACGGGCCGGTGAGAGCCCGGTCTCTTTGACGCGTGTGATCCTTGCGCTGCGGCAGATCGCCGGATCGTGGAAATCGAGGAGATTACCTGGCGACCAAGGTCGCGTGGATGACTTTTGGCAGCCACGCATACGCAATCGTTACCAGCGTCACGCCGACGACGAGCATCGGCACAACCATCGGCCACGCGCCCGACTGGTAACGCGGATCGGCGAATCCCGCTGCCGTCTGTCCTACGCTGAACGCGAAGAACATCATGATGAAGCCGGACCAGGATACGGCGCGGCCTGCAAGGTGAGGCAGGCCGCTGACCGCCCCTGCCTGCCCGCACGGCTGATGGATTCCGTGGCCGAGGCAATACACGCCATGCCCGACGAGCAGCGGCCAGATGCTGCCGGGAAGCAGCGCGCACCCCAATGCCTGGATCACTGCGCCGCAGAGGCTCAGCGTTGCGCCTTGCCGCACCGTTCGCAACATGCTTTGACGGCGCAGCAGCACGCGGCAACCAAACGTGCTCAGGACATAGACGAGCGTACCGCCCGCCGGTATCCAGCCATAACGCTGGGGCGAGATGCCGAGCTGCCCGATGTAGATAGCCGGAGACAGCAGCAGAAAGCAGAACATGCCGGTGTACGTCGACGCGGCCAGCAGTGTCCATACCCTGAACGGGGCATTGCCGAGTATCTCGCGCACCTCCCGGTTCGAGTCCCGGCTCGGCGCGCTTCGCGCGAAGCTCTCCTCGAAGCCGTACCAGCACATGACGAGCAACCCGAGCGCATACACGCTCATCCCGGCGAGCACCCATCGCCATCCGGCCTGCTGTGCGACATACGCACCGAGGATCGGGGCGAGGAACGCCATCATCCCCATCCCCATGAAACCGCGCGCCATTACGTACGGGCCGTCGCCAGCCGAATACCGGTCGCGCACTGTCGCACGGGCGCATACCAGTATCGCGGCCATGGCCAGCCCCTGCATCGCGCGAGCGGCCACCAGCATCGCCGCGGTTGAGGCCAGCGCAGCGGCCAGTGCGGACAGCGCATAGAGCGCAAGGCCGGTCAGCAGGACGGGGCGGCGGCCGAACCGGTCGGAAAGGCTGCCCATCGGCAATTGCCCGACACCGAATATCAGCGCGAAAACCGTGAGGCTGACACTGGCGGAGCCCAGCGTGGCGGCGATTTCGGGCAGCGCCGGCAGGTAACTGTCGGTCGCCACCGGCTGGGCCGCCAGCAGAAGCGGCAACATGAGCGCGAAGTTCAGGCGAGCGGGTCGCGTGGAGTCCGGCATGGCGGTTTTCGACACGGTATCGGGCATCGAGCTTCGAGTAAGGGCTGCGGTTACGCAAGGTTGCTCGTCCGGCGAGCGCGGCCGCGGCGAGCTGAAATGGCCGGGCGGAAGGGGCGCCGAACCCGACGCCCCGCCGAACGCCGGCTAGCTGCCGACGGATCCGGGCACGGGTTCGCGCACGACGCGATCGTGCGACAGCGCCTCGGCGCGCAGCAGGTCGTATTCTGCCTTGGCGACCGGTTGCGCGTTCGCTCGCCCCAGGTCGTTCAAATGGACACGACTGGTCTCGCGTGCGCTCCAGGCCGCGAGCGACGCGATCACGGTGATGCCGAACGCGATCGCACCGACGATCAGCCAGACGTGATGGGCGCCGGGCGGCGCGACCGCGGTGAACAGCGCGGGCAGCATCGCCGTGGCTGCGGTACCGAGATTCTGCGCGATGGCCATCGCCGAGACGCGCGTGCGGGTCGGAAAGAGTTCCGGGTAGAAGGCGGGAAATACCGCGTTGTAGCCCTGGTACACCACGCCCCACATCAGCATCGACATCACGAATGCGAGCGGCACGTTCCGGATGCTGATCGCATACAGGTACGCGAACGCGAGCAGCCCGGCGGCCAGCGAGCCGACGATGATCGGCGGCCGGTGGCCGATGCGATCGGACAGGTTGCCGACGAACGGAATCACGATCATCGCAACGATATTGCCCATCACCGTGATCCAGAGATAGACATCCTTCTGGAATCCGATTCCATATGCAGGCTGAACCGCATAGGCCGCGCCGAAGATCGTGGCGACGACCGGAATCACGTTCATCATCGACATGCAGGCCACGCGCAGCATGTCGGGAAAGTGGTGCCTGAAAGCGTCGGCCACCGGCGAGCCGGCTTGCGACCGGTTGCGTACCGCTTCGTCGAAGGCCGGCGACTCGTCGACCTCGCGGCGAATGATCAGGCCCGCCACGATGACCAGCGCACTCAGCAGGAACGGAATGCGCCAGCCCCAGCTATCGAATTGCGCGGACGGCATGTAGTAGGCGAGCGGCAGGAACACGGCGGCGGCCAGCACTTGCCCGGCCTGCACGCCCTGCAGCGTGAAGCTGACGAAGTAGCCGCGCCGGCCGAACGGCGCGTGCTCCAGGATCATCGAGCTCGCGCCTGTGATCTCGCCGGCCACGGCGAAACCCTGCAGCAGGCGCAGCGTCACCAGCAAGGCGGGCGCGATCAACCCGGCTTGCTGATAGGTCGGCAGGAGGCCGACGCCGACGGTCGAGATGCCCATCAGGAACATGCAGAACAGCAGGACGGTTTTTCGTCCGCGCGTGTCGCCGAGGTGGCCCAGCACGAACGCGCCGATCGGGCGGGACACGTAGCCGACGCCGTAAGTGGCCAGCGACGCGATGATGGCCGTCGTGGGACTCCCGTGCGGAAAGAATATCTGCGGGAAGATCAGTGCCGATGCCGTGGCGTAGATGAAGAAATCGTAGTATTCGAGCACCGATCCGATCCAGCCGCTGATCGCGGCTTTTCTCGATTGGTGCCTGCCCCTGGGCTCGTCTCGCAAGGTCGTGGTCATCGTCGTCTCCGGATATTGATATGTATGCCGGGCAAGGCGGGTGATGCGGGGAGTCGTCACTGCCCGATGTGTCGACTCCGTCGTGCGACCTGACCGCGGCCCGTCGATACGGCACGCGGCGAGCACGCGCGGTGCGCAACGCCGCGCCCTGGCGACGGCTGCGCATGCGCGTCGGTCCCGCATCGGCAGCCGATGCGGGAATCGGCTTATTCGTCGCCGAGTGCCGAAACCGCGGCCCTCAGCGCCAGCAGATAACTTTGGACACCGAAACCGCAAATCTGCCCGCTGACGATCTCGGCCAGGACGGAGTGATGCCGGAACGGCTCGCGTGCATGAATGTTGGACATGTGCAGTTCGACGATCGGGCACGTGAGGATCGCAAGGGCATCGCGAATGCCGTAGCTGTAATGCGTCCATGCGCCCGCGTTGATCAGCACCGCGTCCTGGCGTTCCTCGAAAGCGCGATGAATGCGCTCGCACATCGCGCCTTCGTGGTTCGTCTGGAACGATTCCACCTGCACACCCAGTTCCGTCGCCAGCCCTTGCAGCCGCGCATCGATCTGCGCGAGCGTGATCGTCCCGTACTGCGCCGGATCGCGCTTGCCGAACATGTTGTGATTGATGCCGTGCAGCATCAGGATCTTCTTCATGCGAATCTCCGTTGCGTGTTCAATCAAAGGGCACGGCCAGGCGATCGATCACCGCGCTGGTTTGGGGGCGTACGCCGCGCCACCACGCGAACGCTTCGGCCGCCTGCTCGACCAGCATGCCGACGCCATCCGCGATCCCGTGTACGCCTGCGTTTTTCGCGAGCCGGAGAAACGGCGTCAGACGCTTGCCGTATGCCAGCTCGTAGGCCGTGCCGGCCGGACTGAACACGCTCGGCGGAACCGGTGGCAGGTCGCCGGTCAGGCTCGCCGACGTGGCATTGACGACCAGGTCGAAACGCCCCATGCGCGCGAGGTCCGCGTAACCGCTGGCAACGAGCGGGCCGCGTCCGGCAACCTGCGCGGCGAGTGCGCGCGCCTTGTCGACGTCGCGATTCGCGATGACGAGTTCCGCCGGGCCGGCTTCGAGGAACGGCAGCAGCGCGCCGCGTGCCGCGCCGCCGGCACCGAGCACCAGGACACGCTTGCCGGCCATCGGCAGATTGAGGTTCGTTTCGATATCGCGCACCAGCCCGATGCCGTCGAAGTTGTCCGCCAGGATGCGGCCGCTGTCGAACTTGAGCGCGTTGGCCGCGCCCGCGAGCTGCGCGCGCTCGCTGCGTTCGTCCGACATCGCGAACGCGTCGAGCTTGAACGGCGCGGTGACGTTGATGCCCTTGCCGCCGCCGTCGAAAAACGCGCGAACCGCGTCAGCGAAGGCGCCTGCCGGTTCGATCGGCCCCTCGATCGCCGTATAGCTGAGGTCCTGCCGCGTCTCCTGCGCGAAGAGGCCGTGAATCAACGGGGATTTCGTGTGTCCGATCGGATTGCCGATCACCGCGTATTGGTCGGTCATCATTGGCTCGCTTTTGAGTAGAGGACGCCGTCGGCCTGCATCGCGTCGATTTCGGCCGGATCGAACCCGAGGGAACGCGCGATCTCCGCGTTGTGCTGCCCGAGATCGGGCGCGACGTCGCGAATCGTCGTGTCGCAATCGGAAAACCGGAACGGCAGGTTGGGCAGGCGCAGCGTCCCGTAGCGCGGATGCTGTTGCTCGACGACCATGCCTCTGGCCTGGATCTGCGGATCGTTCAATACCTCGTCGATGCGCTGCACCTTCGCGCACGGAACGTCGATGCCGTCCAGCAGATCCAGTACCGACGCGACGGAACGCGCGGCCACCCACGGCTCGACCACCGACAGAATTTCCGCGCGGTGCGCGTTGCGCCCGGTGCTGTCGTGAAACCGCGTGTCGGCGCCGAAGCCCGCCGGGCCGCCGTGCGTCGCGATCAGCTCGGCGAAGCGCTTCCACGCGTCGTCGACTTGCGCGGCGATCACGAGATCGCCGTCCGCGGCGCGAAACACGCCGTAGAGCGTCGAGGTCGGCATGTCGTGCCCGGTCTGCTCGGGCAGCACGCCCTGCAGCGTGTAGCACTGCACCGCATATTCGTGCATCGATACCAGCGTGTCGTACAGCGCCATGTCGACGTGTTGCCCGCGGCCGCTCTTCATGCGCCCCAGCAGCGCGGCATTGATGGCCGCGACCGCATGGATGCCGGTGTACATGTCGCCGAGCGAGATGCGCAGCAGCGGCGGCCGCTCGCCCGGCGTGCCGACCATCTGCATGATCCCGCTCTTGGCTTCCGCGATCAGCCCGAAGCCCGCGCGATGCGCGTCGGGGCCGGTATGCCCGTAGGCCGAAATCGAGCAGTAGACGAGGCCCGGATTGCGCGCCGACAGTTCGGCATAACCGAGCCCGAGCTTGTCCAGCGCGCCCGGCCGATAGTTCTCGATGAACACGTCGGCCGAGTCGCACAGTCGCTGCATGAACGCCTTGCCGCGCGCGTCCTTCATGTTGACGCTCACGCCGCGCTTGCCCATGTTGAGCTGCAGGAAGTAGCCGCTTTGCTGGTCGTCGAGCACGGTTGCGTGCTGCCTTCCGGCGTCACCCGACCCGGGCCGTTCGACCTTGATGACCTCGGCGCCGAGCGCCGCGAGACAGCGCCCGACATACGGCCCGGCAAGGAAGTGGCTGTAGTCGACGACGCGAATGCCTTCGAGTGGGCGAGCCTGCATTACAGTGCCTCCGGGCGGCGCGGCACCATCAGGCGATGCTCGCCGCGTTGAACGACCTGACCGTCCTGATTGATCAGCTCCGACGGCAGCACGACGATGCCCCAGTCCGGGCGGCTCTTGCTGGCCCGCATCGAGCCGACGCGGAACTTCACGTGCAGCACGTCGCCGACCTTGATCGGCAGCAGGAAATCCCACGTCCAGCCGAGCGACATGCCCGGCAGAAAGCGATAGTCGCTCTGCGTTTTCAGGCCGTCGGCGATGGACAGGCCGAACAGCCCGTGCGCGACGAGGCAGCCGAAATGGCTCGCGTTCGCGTATTCCTCGTCCACGTGGACGGGCGTATGGTCGCCGGTGAGGTCGGCGTACGCGAGAATGCGCTCCTTGGTCACGATGTAGTTCGGGCTCGTGCACGTGTCACCCTCGCGGGCGTCGTCCCAGTATTTTTCGACGATCGTCATGGTCACGCCTCCGCGCGCGGGTTGATTGCCAGCGCCTGTGCGACGCAGGAAGCCGGTCTGGCCTGGATCAGTTCGACGGCGAGCCCGTCGGGCAGGCGAAGCCAGTTGCGCCCCTGCGGCATCTCCGTCACGCCGAATCGTTGGGCCGCGGCCAGCGCGGCCTCCAGGTCTTCGCACATCACGCCGAGATGGGCGAGCCGGCCTTCCGGGCCTTCGTATTCCGGCGCGTGGATGAACTGCAGGCCGCCGAGCGTCCAGTACTGCCGCGGCGCGTCGAGCGTGCCGTCCACTTCGCGCAGGGTCATGCCGAGCACGTCCTCGAAGAAACGGATGTGCCAGCGGATGTCCTTCACCCAGATCGCAACGTGTTCGAGATAGGCTTTCGTGGCATTCATGCGGCCGCCTCCTGCCGTTGGCGGTCGGCCATCGCGCGTTCCAGCCCCTTGATGCAGGCGACGAGCGTTGCATTCACCGGGGTCGGCACGCCGTAGCGCTGGCCCCAGCGCACGACCGAACCGTTGATGAAGTCGATCTCGGTGATCGAGCCCTTCTCCAGGCTTTGCAGCATCGACGTCTTGAAGGTCGCGGGCAGCCCCTCGGCGGCCAGCGTCCATGCCTGTTCGGGATCGGTCATCGACAGCTTCACGCCCGCAGCCTGCGCCGCCGCGATCGCCTCGGCCACGGCCGCGAGCGACGTCGCCTTCAGCAGCGGCTCGTCGTAAAGCTGCCCGTAGGTGAGGCCGGTCAGGCCCGTCAGCGCACCCGTCGCGACGTTCACCAGCAGCTTGTCCCACATCGTGCCGACGATGTTGTCGCTGATCGTCGTGGCGAGGCCGGCGGCATTGAACGCCGCGGCGATCGCCTCGACACGCGGTGTGATGCGGCCGTCGAGTTCGCCGATGTAGGTGTATTTGCCGATCACGCCGGATTCGATATGACCCGCGCCGCGCAGTACGCCGCCGACGTAGGTCTTGCCCGCGAGGACGCGCTCGCGGCCGACGACGTCGATCAGGATGTCCTCGTGTCCGAGGCCGTTCTGCAGCGACAGCACGGCGGTATCCGGCCCCACCAGCGATTGGGCGCCGCGGATGGCCGCATCGGTGTGGAACGACTTGACCAGCACCACCACCAGGTCGGCCACGCCGACATCGGCAGCCCGGGTCGTCGCGTGGACGCGCACGTGGCGGGTGCCGCCGGCGTCGTCGACGCGCAGGCCGTCACGGCTCATCGCATCGACGTGTGCGGGCGAGCGGTCGATCAGCCAGGTCTCATGGCCGCCTTGGGTGAGGGTGGCGCCGATCGCGCAGCCCAGTGCGCCGGCGCCCAGAATTGCTATTTTCAATGGATTCTCCTTTGTCGACGAGAGTTGGCGCTTTGGCGCCTTACTCTGGTCCCATGCAAAGCTGACGTATGGCATCACGATAGGCGTCGCCGCTCATGCCGCCAATGCAATGGATACAATGGCGTCATTGCCATGGACAATAACGCCGCGATGCCCGCCGACCTGCCCGACCTGAAGCTGCTTCAGCTTTTCGATCTCCTGTACGACGTGCGCAGCGTCACGCGCGTAGCCGAGCAACTGGGCCAGAGCCAGCCGACGGTCAGCATCTGGCTCGGGCACTTGCGGGAACACCTGCACGATCCGCTTTTCATCCGGACGCCCGGCGGCATGGCGCCGACACCGCAAGCCGACGCGCTGATCGGGCCATGCCGGGAAATTCTCGAATCCCTGCGGCGCTTCACTGCGTGGGAGATCGCGTTCGATCCCGCGACGGCCCAGCGACGGTTTCGCATCTGCATGACCGACGCGAGCCACGTCACGCTGCTTCCGCGGCTGCTGGCCCATGTCCGGGCGCAGGCGCCCGGCGTCCGGCTGGAAGCCGCACGGATCGACGGCAATACGGAGCGCGCGCTCGAATCCGGCGAAGCCGACCTCGCGATCGGCTATGTGCCGTGGCTAGGCGGCGGCATTTATCAGCAGAAGCTGTACGACCAGGACTGGGTATGCCTGGCGAACCGGCATCACCCGAGGATTCGCGGTCGTCTCGGGGCGAAGCAGTATCGTTCCGAAGGACATGTCGCCATTACGGCGGGAACCGGCGCGCAACTCCTCGAGCAGGCGCTGCGGCAGGCGCGCATCGAGCGCGACGTCGTGCTGGAGCTGCCGGGTTTTCTGGGCCTGGGGGCGATCGTCCAGACGACCGACCTGATTACGACGCTACCTCGTCATATCGGCCAGACACTGGCTCAGGCGAGCGATCTGGCGGTTCATGCGTGCCCGATCCCGGTCGACGGGTTTGCGGTACGGCAGCATTGGCATGCGCGATATCACCATGAGGCGGGCAATCGATGGCTGCGTGGTGTCGTGATTCGATTGTTCGGTGCATCGGATTGACCTGCGGGTTTGGCGTTCGCGACGGATGCCAGGCTGGCCGGTGTTTGGTGGGATGTAAAACGTCCAGAAAGCCGTGCTTTTCGACGTTTTGCGTCGATGTTCGACGCGGTTGAGATTTTTTTGGTCGCACCGAGGCGATATGATTTCTCCAGCCCCAACATCGTCGGCCAATCCATGACGCGCGCCAGCATTGCTGCGACGCGGCCCCGCAAGCACGAGAGAGTTGTATGCCGGACACGCCAATCGTCATCGTCGAACACGCCCGCAGGCGAACCGCCCAAGTCCGGGCCGGCGACGCTCCCGCCGCCTTGCAGGATGGTCCCAAGTGGGTGTGTCGTATCGTCACGGATCACGCACAGAGATCCTGCGAAGGGCACCGATCCGCTGCAAGCGCGGCTGAAATGCTCGGCCGACTGAAGCCTGCGAACGTCGCGTTGACGGATCCTGTCCCGAGCGTCGGCGGCTGGCTGGCACGCGCTTCGACCGACGGGGCGGGCCGGTGTCGAGCCTATGCGCATCTCGGTGCGAACCGGATCCTCGAGATGGTCGGCATGCCGGGCGTCGGCCCGTGGCTTGACGAGCACGATACCTGGTGGCCCGGCACGTACGAGCTGCCGCTGCTCGAGCAGTTGTCCGCGGACGAGTCGCCTCTGCGCAACCTGCTTGGCGCCACTGCGCCCGCCCATCTGCTGATGAGCCTGACAGAAGTCGACGGCACCGCACTCGTGACCGAATCGGACGATGGCATCGAGCGCCCGTTCCGTATTCCTGCAGGTGTGGACACGATTCATTTCGAACCCGTATGCATCCGCGGGCCAGTCGCGCAGTGGCGCGAAACGCTGGTTACCGCGTTCGACCGTGTCCGGCATCTGGTCGGGCTCAGATCGGCCCGTCCTTTTTATCTTTGACGCAAGTACCCGTTCTCCGGCAGGCCACGCCATGACCGACGCACTCGACTCCTTCGACCGCAAGATCCTGAATATCGTCCAGCGCGATTGCACCGCGACGGCGGACGCCATTGCCGAGCGGATCGGTCTGTCCACCTCGGCCGTGCAGAAGCGGCTGAAACGCATGCGCACCGAAAAGATCATTTCGGCGGAAATCGCGGTGGTCGATCGCGCGGCGGTCGGCAGGCCGATGACGTTCATTGCGGCAATCGAGATCGAACGCGAAAACTACGAGACGGTCGCCAGGTTCCGCGAGTGGTCGAAGGCGCACGACGAAATCCAGCAGATCTACTACGTGACCGGCTCCGTCGACCTGATCGCGATCATCACCGCACGCGACGTCGAGGCGTACGACCGGCTGTCCGCGCGGATCATGCAGAGCAACCCGATGATCCGCCGGATCAACACGAATGTCGTGCTGAGCGCGGTCAAGGTCGGGCTGTTCGTGCCGGTCGACAAGGACGACGAACCGCCGGCCACCTGACGCAATTGCTTCGCGCGGCAACGGGCGATCCGCCCGTTCCGCATGACAAACCGCAACGGATGACTACCTGATTCGGGCGAAACGACTAATTTGAAAATCGATTCGCACGACTAACCTGTATCACGTGGTCAATGAACAGGAGATGATCGAGATGGAACTCAAACTGGCACTGGTCGGTTTCGGCGGAGTCAATCAGGGACTGGTCGAACTGCTCAAAAAGAAGCGTGCAATGCTGGGGGCGGCGGGACTCGACGTATCGGTGACGATGGTCGCCGACCTGCGGCTCGGGATCGCGACGAATCCTCGCGGTATCGCGCTGGACGTCCTCGACGAAACCGCGCGGCGGGGCGTCGATGCGGAAGCGCTGCGCCGCGATCCGGGCACGCTGGTGTCGCCGGACGTCGGCCTCGGTGCGGTGCTGAAGGCCATCGCATCGGACCACGTGGATGTCGTCGTCGAGGCGACCTTCACTGATCCGAACACCGGCGAGCCTGCGCTGTCGCATTGCCGTACCGCGCTCGAATGCGGCAAGCACGTGATCACGACCAACAAGGGGCCGATCGCGCTCGCGCAGCCGGCACTGGCGCGGATCGCCGCGCAATCGGGTGCCTGTGTGATGTACGAGGGCACGGTGATGAGCGGCACGCCGGTGCTGCGGCAGCTCGCGACCTCGCTGCGCGGCTGCGACATCAACGGCTTCGCCGGCATCCTGAACGGCACGTCGAATTACGTCCTCGGTGAGGTCGAGGCCGGCGCGAGCTTCGATGCGGCGATCCGGGATGCGCAGCAGCGCGGCTATGCGGAGGCGAATCCGGCGGCCGACGTCAACGGTTCGGACGTACAGCTGAAAGTCGTCATTCTAGCGAACGCGCTGTGGAATGCCGGCCTCAAGCGTGGCGACGTGACGTGCCGCGGCATCGTGGAATTGACCGAGCACGACGTGCGCGCGGCGGCGGCGGAGCGCATGTCGTGGCGGTTGATCGGTTCTGCCGTCCGTCATCCGGACGGCACCGTGACCGCGAGCGTCGAACCGCGCAAGCTCCCGGCCGGCCATCCGCTGCTTGCCGCGAGCGGCGTCACGAACGCGATCACGTTCGACACCGACGTACTCGGCGGCGTGACGATCAGCGGGCCGGGTGCCGGCCGTGAGGAAACGGCGTTCGCGATTCTCTCCGACCTGATTGAACTCGCGGACAGAATCGGCGCAGCCTCGCACGAGGTGGTGGCATGAGCGCGCGCGATGCGGTGGTGACCGACTGCACGGGAGCCGGCGTGGCCGATGTTCGGTCGCCCTATGACGGCTCGATCGTCGGCCAGGTTCGCCTGTCGCCTGCAGATGCGGCGCCGGTCCTCGTCGAGCGCGCGCTCGACGGCGCGCGCTCGGCCGCAACCCTGCCACGCAGCCGGCGGGCCGACATCCTGTTTCGCGCGGCCGCGAGCGTGGAAGCACAAGCGGAGACATTCGCACGCACGATCGCGCTCGAAGCGGGCAAGCCGCTGCGGCAGGCCCGCAAGGAAGTCGCGCGCTGCGTGAACACGTTGCGCCTGTCGGGCGAGGAAGCGAAGCGACTGGCCGGCGAGACGATCCCGTTCGACGGGTATCCCGGCTCCGAGGATCGCAGCGGCTACTACACGCTGGAGCCGCTGGGCGTGATTCTCGCGATCACGCCCTTCAACGACCCGCTGAACCTCGTTGCACACAAGCTCGGGCCGGCGCTCGCGACCGGCAATGCGGTCATCCTGAAGCCCTCGTTGCTCGCGCCGCTGTCGGCGCAGGCCCTCGTCGAGGTTCTGTGGGAAGCCGGGGCGCCGCGCGACGCGCTGCAGATCGTGCACGGCGGCGCGGATATCGCGTCGGCCCTGGTGCGCGACCGGCGGATCCGGATGGTGACCTTTACCGGCGGCCCGCAGACCGGCGAAGCCATCACGCGCGATGCGGGGCTCAAGAAGATCGCGATGGACCTGGGCGGAAATGCGCCGGTGATCGTCATGGCCGACTGCGACCTGAAGGATGCCGCCGAATCCTGCGTGTCGGGCGCGTTCTGGGCGGCGGGACAGAACTGCATCGGCACACAGCGGATCTTCGTCGCCGAGGCCGCATACGAGCCGTTCGTCCGGTATTTCGTCGAGCTGACCGGCAGGATGGTCGTCGGCGACCCACTGGACGATGCGACCGACATGGGGCCGATGATCGGCGAGGAACAGGCGATCCGCGTCGAACGCTGGGTCGACGAAGCGGTCTCGTGCGGTGCGACGGTGCTGAGCGGTCATCGCCGACGCGGGGCGCTGTACGAACCGACGGTGCTCGCGGATGTGCCGCACGACGCGCGTGTATGGACCGACGAGGTGTTCGCGCCGGTCGTGACGATCGAGAAATTCACCGACCTGCAGCAGGCGCTCGATGCGGCCAACGCGTCGGAGAGCTGCCTGCATGCAGGCGTGTTCACCAGCCGGCTGGAGGTGGCGCTCGGCGCGGCCGAGCAACTGCAGGCGGGCGGCGTGATGATCAACGATTCTTCCGACTACCGCTTCGACGGCATGCCGTTCGGCGGATTCAAGCATGGGTCGCTGGGCCGCGAAGGCGTTCGGTTTGCGATGACGGAAATGACGCAGCCGAAGGTGGTCTGCTTCAGGCGCAACCGGCGGCTGTCGAGCTGATGCGCAAGCGCCGGCGCCTGGCGGGCCGGCGCGGCGCGAACCGGAGCGGTGTGGTGAGCAACGTATCGAAGAAGGAGTCGAGGATGCCAGCAGCAATTCCTGCATGCAAACCGGCGGCGGACGCGCTGGTGGTCGAGGATATTCACAAGTCGTTCGGCGGTGTCGAGGTGCTGAAGGGCATCTCGCTGACCGCGAGGAATCACGAGGTCGTGTCGATCCTCGGCAGCAGCGGGTCAGGCAAGAGTACGTTCCTCAGATGCATCAACCTGCTGGAAATGCCCGACCGCGGCCGGATCTGCGTGAACGGCGAAACGCTCGCGCTGAAGCCGGCGGGACGCGACGGCGCGCTAGTCGCGGCCGATGCGCAGCAGGTGATGCGCGTGCGCCGCAAGCTCGCGATGGTGTTCCAGCAGTTCAATCTCTGGGCGCACATGACCGTGCTGCAGAACGTGATGTTCGTGCCGGTGCGCGTGCTCGGCGTGCCGAAGCGCGACGCCCGCGACAAGGCGATCGCGATGCTCGAACGGGTCGGGCTCGCCGGCAAGTGCGAACACTATCCGAACCAGCTGTCGGGCGGCCAGCAGCAGCGCGTCGCGATTGCACGTGCACTCGCGACCGACCCCGACGTGATGCTGTTCGACGAGCCGACGTCGGCGCTCGATCCCGAGCTCGTCGGTGAAGTGTTGAAAGTGATGCGCTCGCTGGCCGACGAGGGACGCACGATGCTCGTCGTCACGCACGAGATGGGGTTTGCACGTGAAGTCGCGAACCGGGTCGTGTTCGTCCATCAGGGAAGAATCGAGGAAGACGGCAGTCCCGATGAGGTGTTCGCGAGCCAGAAGTCGCCGCGTTTCCAGAAGTTTCTGTCCAGCATCATCTGATGCGGATTCATTGTCAACCGGAGAGGAAACCATGAAGAAGCTGCTTCAGTCGCTGTGCGTGGGCGCGGCATTGCTCGGATCGGTCGCGCACGCCGAGCAGGTCGTGCGGATCGGCACGCTCGCCGATTACGCGCCGTTCGAATACAAGGATGCATCCGGCAAGCTGCAGGGCATGGAGATCGACGTCGGCAAGAAGATGTGCGACACGATGAAGGTCAAGTGCCAGTGGGTGACGATGGATTTCGACGCGCTGATTCCGGCGCTCAAGGCGAAGCAGATCGATGCGGTGCTCGCGCAGATGTCGAAGACGCCGGAGCGCGAGCAGTCGGTGGACTTCTCGCGCATTTTCACGACGGCGCCCGTGCAGCTCGTCGCGAAGCAGGGCTCGGGCATCACGGACAACGCCGCCACGCTGCGTGGCAAGACGATCGGCGTTCAGACGGCCTCGACGCACGAATCCTATCTGCGCCGCCGCCTGCCGGCGAGCAAGTCGGGGATCAACGTGAAGGTCTATCAGACACTCGACGAGGCCTGGCTCGATCTCGAGGCCGGGCGCGTCGATGCGGTATTCGCCGACAACACGGTCGCGTACGACTGGCTGACGAAGGCCGGCAGGAAGGAAGGCTTCGACTTCGTCGGCAAGCCGATCGCCGATGCGGAGATCTTCGGCGACGGTACGGCGATCGCGGTACGCAAGGGCGACGCGCCGCTGAAGGCGCTGTTCGACAAGGGCATCGTGCAGGTGCAGGCGGATGGCACGTTCGCCGCAGCCAACAAGCGCTATTTCCCGTTCAGCATCGCGCCGCAATAACCGCGTATCGGGACCGCGCGGTCGCTGTATGGCGGCCGGCGCGAATCGGGCTCACAAGGAGCGATATTACGATGGACATCTTGGTGAACTACGGCGCGCAGATCGCGGCTGGCGCGCTCGTCACGCTGGAGCTCGCGGTCGCCGCGCTGTGCGTCGGCATGTTGCTCGGCATCGCCGGCGCATCGGCAAAGCTGTCGAGCCTGGGGTGGCTCAGACATGCGACCTATGCGCTGACCAATTTCCTGCGCGGCATTCCCGAGTTCCTGATCCTGTTGATCTGCTACTTCGGGCTGTCGCATCTGCTCAACGCGCAATTCGATGGCGCCATCGTCATCAGCCCGTTCTCGGCCGGCGTGATCGCGCTCGCCGTGGTGTTCGGCGCCTACTCGTCGGAGATGTTCCGCGGCGCGTTCATCGCGGTGCCGGCCGGACAGATCGAGGCCGCGCGCGCGTACGGGATGACACGCCTGCAGACACTGTGGCACGTGCGTCTGCCGCAGGCGTGGCGCATCTGCCTGCCGAGCCTGAACAACATGTGGCAGAACTTGCTGAAGGACACGTCGCTGGTGTCGATCGTCGGGCTCGAGGACATGCTGCGCAAGGCCAACATCGCCGCGCAGTTCACCAAGCAGCCATTCGTCTTCTACGTGACGGTCGGCATCGTCTATTTCGGCTTTCTCGCCGTATCCAACCCCGTGTTCGCGTGGCTCGAGCGCATCGCGGGCCGCGGTTACGCAAAACGCACCTGACGGGGGCCACGTGATGAACGACTTTCTTTCCCTCATCGTGCAGTCCGGCCCGGACGTCGCGCGCGGCATATGGATCACGCTCGAGCTGCTGGTGCTGTCATGCACGCTTGCGTTCGCGCTCGCGGTGCCGCTGGCGGTCGCGCGCACGTCGGCGTGCCGGTGGCTGTCGACACCGAGCCGCCTGTTCATGTCGGTGTTTCGCGGCACGCCGCTGCTGGTGCAGATTTTCGTGCTGTATTACGGGCTCGCGCAGTTCTCCATCGTGCGTGCGTCGCCTCTGTGGCTGCTGGTCGGCGGATCGTTCTCGTGTGCGTTGTGCGCGCTGACGCTCAATCTCGCGGCGTACATGGCGGAAGACATCCGGGGCGGGATCGCCGGCGTCCCCGCCGGCGAGAAGGAAGCCGCGCTCGCGTTCGGGATGAGCCGCTTCATGCTCACCTGGTTCGTGATCGTGCCGCGCGCGATCGGCATCGTCGCGCCGACGCTCGGCAACGAGATCGTGCTGCAGCTGAAGTCGACCGCGCTTGCCAGCACGATCACCGTGCTCGACCTGACCGGTGTCGCACGCCGCATCGCGATCGAAACCTATACGACCGATGCGCTGATGCTGGCCGGCATCGTGTACGTCGGCATCACGGCGGTGCTTTCGACCGTGCTCAAACGCATCGAAGGCCTGCTGAATCGCCATCTGGGCAGCGCGCGTGCTTGACAGGCACCGAATGAACGCGACACAACCAACGATCCGAGGACGACATGGGATACAAGCTTGAAACGCTGGCGCTGGCTGCGGACCGCGACGTGACCGACGAGAAGTCGGTCGCGCCGGCGATCCACTATTCGGCGGTGTTCAAGGCAGCCGGCAGCGAGGAATTCGCGGAGATGTCGAGCGTGCCGCAGCATCCGCGCAACTACACCCGCTACGGCAATCCCGTTCACGAGCGCGTAAAGGCGGTCATGGCGGAGCTCGAGGGCACCGAGACCGCGCTCGTCACCGCATCCGGAATGGGCGCGATCGCGACCGCGATCCTCAGTGTCGTGAAGGCCGGCGATCACGTCGTCGGACAGACGCGTCATTACATGAGCACCACGAAAATGCTCGACGACATGCTGCGCCGGTTCGGTGTCGAGGTGACGTTCGTCGACCAGACCGACGTGGTCGCGTTCGATCGTGCGATCCGGCCGAATACGCGGCTGATCGTGCTCGAGTCGCCGGTCAATCCGCTGCTGCTCGTGACCGACATCGCCGCGGTGACTGAAATCGCAAGGGCGCGCGGCATCCTGACGCTCGCGGACAACACGTTCGCGTCGCCGGTCAATCAGCAGCCGCACCGGCTCGGTGTCGACATCGTCGTGCACAGCGCGACCAAGTATCTGGGCGGTCATCACGACCTGACCGGCGGCGTGATCTGTACGAGCCACGTGCTCGCAGAGCAGATCTGGCATACGCACATCACGCTCGGCTCGGTGCTGTCCCCGATGGACGCGTGGCTGCTGCTGCGCGGGCTGCGCACGCTGCCGATGCGCGTCGAGCGGATCAACGCGAACGCTCAGGCGCTCGCCGAATTCCTCGAAGCGCACGCGAAGATCGAACGCGTGTTTTATCCGGGCCTGCGCAGCCATCCGCAGCACGGACTCGCATGCCGGCAAATGCGCGGCTTCGGCGGTGTGGTGGCGTTCGGCGTGCGGGGAGGCTACGGCGAAGCGCAGCGCTTTGTCGAGGCGCTGCGCTTGCCGCTGAATGCAGGCAATCTCGGCGGCGTCGATTCGCTCGCGATCCATACGGCATCCATGTGGGCGGGCACGATGTCGGCGGAGCAAATGCGCGCTGCCGACATTCCGCTCAATTTCATCCGATATTCGGTCGGCATCGAGCACATCGACGACCTGAAAAGCGATATCGCGCAAGCATTGGAGCAGATCTGACACGGACCGGTGCGCACGCTCGATCGACGTCTCGTGTGCGTCGCGCCGACCTTTGAATCGATTCGGGCACGAGATGCGCGGATTGCAACGACGGAGCACGGACTATGCATGACATCACAGTACTCGACGGCGGCATGGGGCGCGAACTGGCGCGGATGGGGGCGCCGTTCAGGCAGCCGGAGTGGTCGGCACTCGCGCTGATGGAAGCGCCGCATTACGTCGGCCTTGCGCACGACGCATTCGTCGCGGCGGGTGCCGACGTGATCACCGCAAACAGCTATGCGGTCGTGCCGTTCCATATCGGCGAGGAGCGGTTCCGTCGCGACGGAGTCGCGCTCGCGGCCCTTGCCGGGCAACTCGCGCGGCAAGCGGCGGACCGCGCAGGGCGGCCCGTGCGCGTCGCAGGATCGCTTCCGCCGACGGGCGGTTCCTACCGCCCCGACCTGTTCGACGCGGCGCGCGCCGATGCCATCTTGGCGACGCTCGTCGATGGGCTCGATCCCTACGTCGACCTGTGGCTGGCCGAGACGCAGAGCCTGACCGACGAGATCGGCGCGGTCCGGCGAGCGCTGGGTGAGAATCCGAAGCCGCTCTGGGTCTCGTTCACGCTGCGCGATGACGTCGAAGCAGACGCCACGCCGGTATTGCGATCGGGGCAGACGCTCGGCGAAGCGATCGACGCCGCCGTGTCCGCGCGCGCGACCGCGCTGCTGTTCAATTGCAGCCAGCCGGAGGCGATGGGTGCGGCGATCGAGACGGTGCAGCGCGGGCTTGCGCGAACGGGAACGTCGCTCGTGATCGGCGCCTATGCGAACGCGTTTCCGCCTCAGCGCGCCGATGCGCGTGCGAACGAGGAACTCCACGGTTTGCGCGGCGACATCGATCCGCCCGGCTATGCAAGATGGGCGGAGCAGTGGCTTGCGCTGGGCGCGCGGATCGTCGGCGGATGCTGCGGCATCGGCCCCGGCCACATCGCGGCATTGCGCGACGCGGTCGATGCACGCGGTGCCCGGCACACAGGGCTCGGCGAATGAAGATCGACGGCCTGGACCAGAAGATAATCGACGCGTTGTGTGCCGATGCGCGGATTCCGCTCGCGGTGCTGGCCGACAGGATCGGTTTGTCCAGGCAAGCGGTCCGGAACCGGATCGACCGGCTCGAAGCACTGAACATCATTGCAGGCTATACGGTGCGGCTCGCATTGCCCGATGAGGTCGTGCCGGTGCGCGCCGTGATGCTGGTTTACCGCAAGGACCGGATGCGCGGTGCGGACGTGCTTGCCGCACTCGAGCGGATCGCCGAGGTGCGCGATTGCGCGGTGCTCAGCGGCGAGGTCGATTTGCTCGTACAGATAGAGGCCGCCACACACGAGCGCATCAGCGACATCTGGGCGACGATCAGTGCGATGGACGGTGTGCAGAACATGACGACCAGCTTCGTGCTCGATTCGGTTGTCCACAAGCGTTGACCAAACTGGCGCGACGGGAAAGGAGCAGGTGGGGTAGCTTGCCGATCATGACCCGATCCTGTCATTCGCCTGTACTTCGGCTGCAACATCCGACTGTCGGCCCTGCCCGGGTATCGGACTCTCGCCTATCGATCAGTCTTCTCGCGCAAGCCGCAGCAAGATGTCGGCGAGGGCTCGTATTTTCGGTTGTGCCGCACGTTGGGACGGATATACGAGGAAGTAGGAAAGGCCGTCCTGAACCACGTCCTCAAACGGCGTCACCAGCGATCCGGCACGGAGCCGGTCTCGTGCCATTCGTGGGTCGCCGATTGCAATTCCGTGTCCATCCATCGATGCCGCGAGCGTCAATTCGAGGGTATCGAATACAAGTCCACGTTCCGCATCGATCTGGAGTGCCCCAACATGATCGAGCCAGCATCTCCACTCCGCGTGGCTGGGCCCGGGATGGAGCAAATCGACATGCGCAAGGTCGGCAACGGATCGCAGTGATGTTGCCAATGCGGGCGCGCACATCGGCGTGAGCGTCTCGGAAAACAGCGGTACCGCTTCCATACCGGTCCACTGTCCCGTGCCTCGCACAATGATGGCATCGACGTCGGACGTAGTGAAATCCGGCGTATCGTCCGCGGATGTCGAAATACGAAGCTCCGTCCCGCTCATGGCGCGATGAATGTCCGGCAGCCGCGGGAGCAACCAGCGAATGGCGAACGTGGACGGCAACTTCAAGGTGAGAATTGAAGTCGTCCGCGCATGGAAGTCTGCGTGCTGAACCAATTGCGTGAGCACGTTGACCGCGACCGTCAGCAGTCCATTTCCTTCTGCTGTCAACGTCAGACCCGATACGTGGCGCACAAAGAGTGCGCATCGATAATGCGTTTCCAACTGCTGTATCTGGCGGCTCACCGCGCCTTGCGTACGGCATAGATGAGCCGCCGCCTTGCTGACGCTGCCAAGCTGCGCCGCGGCGACGAATGACTGAATCGCTGCCAACGGTGGGAGGGGCCGCGTCAGGTCAGCCAGCGGATATGCATGCGCTGCATACCCGGATTGCACATTTTTCGATTGTTCGGTCATCGGTGCGTCGCTATCGTGCGTCTACCGGATGCCCTGTTCTTGCGAATGAACGGGGTTGTCAACGAATGATCGGAGGATAATTTTGGACTCAACGTCGGGATCACTATATACGGAACAGGTTCGCGCGTACCTTCGGGAACTGGAGCGAGGCGATGTCGGTGCCATCTGCGCGCTATTTACGCCGGACGCGCAGATTTTCTCGCCATTTCTCGGCTGGATGCATCCTGAGGCCTTTTTTTCGAAGGTCGCTGCCGCGTCGGGAGAAAGCAAGATTACACCGATCGATATCTGCGTCAGCGCGAGTGGGGCTCGACGTGCGACAGGTTACTTCATCTACGACTGGGGCCTGAAAGACGGATCGGCGGTGCGCTTCGAGTGCGTCGACGTGTTCGAGTTCGACATCGCGGGGCTCATCGAACGGATGATCATCGTCTACGACACCCATCCGATTCGTAGTACGGTCGGCGACAAGTACGCGTAGCGGAATCGATGTCGCTCAATACCGAAGGCTGGTTTACGGGGAGGTAGCCGACAAGCTGCAAGCGGGTCTCGGCCGGCCGTTCAGCCGTTCGGTGTGGAGCGAGCGGTATTTGCTGGATGAGCTGGCGCGCGACCCGAACGATCTGATGCGCAAGTATCGTGCGGCTTTTGCTCAACGGCGAGGGGGCGCATGGGACGAGAGTGGGACGGTCAATCGACGCCACGCCATCATTGTCTTGACACGCCGTGGATTCATCAACCGCAGTGCGAGGCTTTGCCCTGAACGACGGGGTCAACTCGACACCAATGCGCAGCGGTCAGTCGGCATCCACGCGCACTCGACCCGGATGAATATCCATGCGGATTGTCTTCGTGTCGAGAGGCGTCATGCCGTCAGACCTCGGCAGCTTCGCGTGCTAATCCCTCACGCCCTGCGCCGAGCTCATGAAGTTGACGCTGATCCGCGTGCCCTCGATTTCCGGTTCCTTGGGCACGCAGTGCACCCAGTCTTGCTGCGCGCGCCCTCCCATCACCACCAAGTCTCCGGAAGACGGTTTGAAGGTCATGGAGCGGCCGCCCTTGATCGGCTTGATCAGGAACCGGCGTATCGTGCCGAGCGTCAGGACGGGGACGATGCAGTCGAGCTTCCGGCACGAGCCGTGGTCGCGATGCCAGCCTGTACTGTCTTGCCCGTTGCGATAGAGGTTCATCCACAGGCCGTCGTATTCCACGCCGTAGTGACGCGACAGCGCGCGGACGGCCTGCAGCAGGCGCGCGTCGGGCACATCGGCGACATGCTTGTAGACCGCCGTCATGCGCGGCTCGCGAAACACCTGGTTGAACATGCGCCGATCGTGCTCCAGCCACGGAACGCTGTTGCGCAACTGCTCATAGAGCTGCGACGCCCCTGAAATCCATCCGGGCACGATTTCGATCCAGGAATGAGCGTCGAGATCGAAACGCCTTGCCGATCGAAAGGACTCGTCTATCGAGAATTCGGCGTCGCTGCTTCCGAACAAATCGCTCTGTGCAGGTACCGTGCTCGGGATCCGTGTGATTGAATTCATCGTGCAAGTTGATCGCTTCCGGGGGTGACGAGTCACGCGGCCGGGAAAGATGTCGATATGAGTCGTAGTCAGGCCGAAGCACCGTGATTCATCGCATGCCACGCACGCAGCACCGAATAGCCGCGCCAGGGCCGCCATTGCTCGGCGGCTTGTGCCGCGGCACGGGCGCTACCTACACCCAGGGCTTTTTGCAACGCGACGTCGCCGGCGGGAAAGGCGTCGGGCCAACGCAGCGCGCGCATGGCGATGTACTGCGCCGTCCAGTCGCCGATGCCGGGCAGCGCGCACAATTCGGCGCAAGTCGCAGCGACGTCTACGCCGGGGTGCAAAGCGATGCGCCCGTCCAGCACCGCGTGCGCCAGCGCATGCAGCGCGGTCTGGCGTTGCCGCGTGATGCCCAGGCGGCCGAGCTCATCGCCGGTGGCGGCCGCCAGGGCAGCAGGCGTGGGAAAGAGACGATCCAGACCCGCGACAGGCGTTTCGATCGGATCGCCGAAGGCCGCAACCAGTCGCGCGCCCAGTGTGCGTGCAGCGGCCACGGTGACCTGCTGGCCCAGCACGGCGCGCACCGCCAGCTCGAAGCCGTCCAGTGTGCCCGGCACGCGCAAGCCTTCGCCCAACGGGAACGCGGCGTGCAGAGCCGCGTGGATGGCGATCGGGTCGGCGTCCAGATCGAACGCGGCGCGCACACGGTTGATCAGCGCCGGCAGGGCGGCGGCCAATGAATCGCTGATCGTCAGCACGGCCTGCGCGCGATCTTCGTCGAAGCGAGCGCGCAACCAGCCGCTACGCGCCTGCGTCCCTTGCACAAGCCGCAGCGTTCGCGTGTATTCCAGGCCCGCGACCTGCTCGACGCCGGGCAACGCGCGCAGGCGCAAAAAGCCCACCATTGCCTGTACGTCATAGGGAGGTCGCCAGCCCAGTCGCACGGTCACGCCTTGTCCATCGGACGCGGATCTGGCCCGGCGCAAGGCGCTGGGATTCAGGCCGTAGTGGCGCGAGAAGGCATCGTTGAAGCGTCGGACGCTGGAAAAGCCGCTGGACGCCGCGACTTGGCTCATCGGCAATCGGGTGTCGGCAATCAACTGCTTGGCCGCCAACAGCCGGCGTGTTTGAAGGTACTGAAGCGGCGACACGCCAAAGTGTGCGTCGAAAATGCGGCGCAAATGGCGGTCGGTCACACCCAGCCGTTGCGCAATGCGCGGCATCAAGCCGCCGCTCGACTGTCCGAAGGTCGGGCGCGCGGAGGTCATGTGCCGCCATGCGTCGGGTTCATCCATCAACCTTGCGGCCTGCAGGGCCAGGATGCGCGAAGCGTCCTCCGTGCTCCAGGATGCCGCGCGCGGGGCCAATTCGGGGCGGCAACGCAAGCAGGGCCTGAAACCGGCCGCTTCTGCCTCTGCCGCGTGACGGTAGAAGCGGAGGTTCTCGCGACGCGGTGTCTTCACGCGACACACCGGACGACAGTAGATGCCGGTGCTGGTGACGGCCGCGAAAAAGGAGCCGTCGAAGCGCGCGTCGTGCGCCTTCAGCGCAAGGTAGCAGGCGTCGCTGTCGGGGGTGTCGATGGGGGTAGGCATGGGTGACATCGTATATCCCGCGCGCCCACGACGTGCGCCATTTTCGGACATGTGGTCTGTCGGCTTTGCGCCGCCAAACACCGGGCATCTCGAGCATCCGGGACGGCAGAAAATGATTGCGCGGTTCGGCCCCGCCAACCTCACGGAACGCGGTATGCGCTTGACTTCAAGGTGATCGGGAACCTGGATCGGGCGTGAGACAGTGCCGTGCGCTCACAAAACGGACCGGCCCTCACGACGGCGCATTCTCGTTCCCTCGCAAGAATCGGAGTTGCCGCGCGACCTCTCCCCGGCAAGGTGTTGCTACGCGCAGGCCAGATGATCAAGCCGTGAGTGGCATGGGCCATAGCGGCCCCATTTCTTTGCGAGCCTGCCGCTTGCGGCGGTGGTTGTTGCCGATGGGTTCCATCGGCCTCCTGGCGGAGCGAGCACGGCGATCGGATCGTCGACGCCTTGCCTGCGTCCAGCCGTTGCCGGCAATCGATCGTGACGCGCGGCGTGCCGGTACCCGCTTGCCCGCCGACACCCCCCGAAACATCAGATGCGACACCTTAATCCCACAGTAACTCTTGCAATGCAATTCGCCAAAACATCGAGGATAATTATTTAAATAGCCGAAACTATTTAATTTATTTCCTTTTAATCAAACAAAACATCCGCGCCGGCAAAGGTATTTAAGTTCGCCTCGTCATTCAATGTGGCTGCGTCCGTTTCAAGTAAGCCTGTCGGGGCTCTGGGGCGATTCGCATTTACGACCCTTTATATGCGATATAAAAATCGGTCGAAAATGTAAAGCATTGCAATATCAAGGAGAGAGTTGAGTGTTTCGATTGCGATGCGTGATTTTATTTGGCAGGATTTTCATCAGGTTGCTCGATTTCAAGGCAACAATACAGCCGGCCATTCAATTAGTCGAAACAACACGTGCCGGATGAGCAACGATCCGAAAGGAAGCTGACGAAGAAACGGATAACGAGGCGGCGAACGGGCGACATCGTTCGCGTTCATTGAAGCAATCGTTTGCCTGGGCGTCGATGCGTCATTCGAGCGACCCGGGCGGATTCGATACGGGGCAGCCATGGCGATACTCATGAACGATTCTTCCGGGGAAGCGTGCCTGCTCCGCGCGTATCACGTGTTCGGCCGGGATGCCGCGCGTTGCGATACGGTCATCCGGGATGCGTCGGTGTCCCGTGTTCACGCCCATATCCGCTGGGTGGGCGGGCTGTGGGAACTCCACGATCACAGCAGCAACGGCACGTCGCTGTCCGGCGTGCCGTTACGCCACGGCGATCACGCGGTACTGCGGCCGGGTGACATGATCCGGTTCGGCAGGGCCGGCATCGCGCCGTGGCGCGTCGATGCGCTCGACGATCCGGCCGATACGCTGTGGCCGATACGAGGCGCTGCGCATCCGATCGTGCTCGCGCCGCGCCAGATCCTGGCCGCACGCGCCGCGCAGCCGGTCACGATCGTCCGGTCGCCGGCCGGCGAATGGCTGTGCGACGACACGTTGCCGCCGCGCGCGCTCCATGACGGCGACGAAGTATCGACCGGCGACGCCACGTGGCGCCTGGCACTCGCGCGCAATGGTTCGACGATGAGGCTCGCCGCCCCCGCCGATCCGGCCGTGCCGGCACAACTGCTCGAATTCCTCGTCAGCCGGGACGAAGAGCATGTGCGCATGCTGCTGCATGTTCGCGGCGGCGTGGTCGACCTCGGCGAGCGCGCGCATCACTACAGTCTCGTCACGCTTGCCCGCGCGCGCTCGGCCGACATGCAGGCCGGCTACGACGCCGCCACGCAAGGCTGGATCGAACTCGACCGGCTGGCGCGCATGCTCGGCATCGATACGTCCCACGTCAACGTGCAGATTCACCGCGCCCGGAGCCAGTTCGCGGCCCTGCCGGGGCTGGGCGCGAGCCAGCTCGTCGAGCGTCGGCGCGGCAGCGTCAGGTTCGGCGATTTCCCGTTCCGCGTCATGCGCGGCGCGCATCTCGAATGCCAGTCGGTGCCGCCCGCTCAGCCGCGTATCGGCGTGCATCGTCAGGCGCCGGCCCCGGTAGTCCATTGCTCATGAACTCGAGAGAACCGGTCTCGGCGCCGGCCGTGCCCCTCGCGCCATTTGCGGAACTGGCCGGCAAGCGGCGTTACCGGCTCGGTTCGTTGCTCGGCGAAGGCGGCAATGGCGTGGTGTTTCGCGCGACCTGCTGCGAAACGGGACAAGCCGTCGCGATCAAGCTGATGCGGGATCACGCCGCGCGGACCGCGACGGAGCGCGCGCGCCAGCGGGCGCGCTTCCAGCGCGAGACGAGCCTGTGCGAGGCGCTGCGGCACCCGAACATCGTGGCCTTGCTGGACAAGGGGGAAGCGCCCGACGGCCGGCTGTTCGCCGTATTCGAGCTGGTGCAGGGCCCGACCTTGCGCGACCGGCTCGCGGCACAGGGGCCGCTGTCGGCCGTCGACACGGGCCGGCTGATGGCGGAGGTGCTCGACGCGCTCGCGGCCGCGCATCGCCGGGGCATCGTGCATCGGGACCTGAAGCCGCAGAACATCGTGATCGCGATGGCCGATGATGGGCCGCACGCGAAGCTCCTCGATTTCGGCATCGGCGCGTTGCTGCCCGGAGCGGAGGACATCGGGCGCCAGACCCTGACGCTGGCGACCGAGGTGCTTGGCTCGGCGTCCTATTGCGCGCCCGAGCAATTGCGCAACGAGCCGCCGACGCCAGGAAGCGACCTGTATGCGTGGGGCCTGGTCGTGATCGAATGCCTGACGGGCGAGGTCGTCATGCGCGGCGCGAGCGTGGCCGACATTCTCTATCAGCAGCTCAGCCCGGCGAATGTCGCGTTCCCTCCGCCGATCGCATCGCATCCGCTCGGCGCGGTATTGCGGCGCGCGCTGAGCAAGAATCCGGAGCAGCGCGCCGCGTCGGCCGACGAACTCGCGGAAGCGTTCCGCACGCTCAACTTCGCGGCGCTCGTCGGCCGTTTCGATGCCGGCCGCGCAAGCGGGCCGACGCATCCGCGCCCGTTCGCGCCGTACGGCGAGCCGATCGCAACGGCGGGCGGGTACCGTCAGATCACCACGTTGTGCTGTTGTGTGACGATCACCGGAGAAGGCCGGCGACGCCACGCCGGGGTCGATCACGACGCCTTGCTCGACGGCTACGAGGAGCAATGGCAGACGAAGTGCGCGGATATCGCCGTCGGTTACGGCGCGCAGGTCGACGCACGGCTCGGCGATACGCTGCTGTTCCATTTCGGCCTGCAAGGCGACATCGATTGGCCGGCGCGCCGCGCGGCGCGCGCGGCACTCGACATGGTGCGGGTGGCCGGGCGCGCACGGCTGCCGGTGCCTGCGGCGGCCGGCGGCGAAGCCGGTGGTGCAAGCTGGCGCGTCGAAGCGGCCGCCGCGATTCACGTCGGGCAGGTTCTCGCCCATGCGTCGCATATGTCGGGCGTATCGACGCCTGCCGCGGCTGCGCGGCTGCTGCGGCTTGCCGGGCCCGGACAGATTCTGATCAGTGACGATGCGCGGCTGGCGCTCGAACGGCATGCGGACTGTCGGCCGACCCCGTTGCGGCTCGCGCGGGCGGGCCTCGTGCCGCAGCCGGTTCACGAACTGCTCGGCGAGCGGCGCGCCGATACGCCGTTCGATTCGCTCGACGCCGGCATGCGGGCACCGATGGTCGGCCGCGCGCGCGAACTCGACGTGCTCCTGCGCGCGTGGCAGGAGACGCTCGCACGACATCGTCGCGTGATGCGCGGCGAGCCTGCGCCGCACGGTGTGCTGCGGCTGGTCGTCGGCGACGCGGGGCTCGGTAAATCGCGCCTCGTCCACGAGTTGTGCGAGGCCGTCCGGGGCGAGGGTTCTGCCTGCGCGTATTGCGGGTGCCTGCCCGAGCGGGAGAATCACGCACTGTTTCCGATCCTGCGATTCATCGCCGCGCATTGGCATATCGACGCCGACGACCCGGCGGGTCTCGCGCTCGCGGCGATCGACACCATGATCGCGCCGCTCGAATGCGATCACGCGGCGGCCCGTGTTGCACTCGCGACCTGGCTGGGGGTGCCCTGCGAAGGGACGAGGGTCCCATGGTCGAGTGCGCGCGAACGACACGCATTGTTCGACGTTCTCGAGCAGCTGATCGTGTCGCTCGGCAATGGCGCGCCGGTGTTGTTCCTCGTCGAGGATGTCCAGTGGATCGACCGCTCGACCGAGGATTTTCTTGCGTACCTGCGGCGTTCGCCGCGCGCGGCGGCGCTCGGCATCGTGCTCACGTCGCGCCCCGACCAGCTCGCGCGCTGGCGCGGCGCGACCGAACGCCTGGTGTTGCGCCGCCTGCCGCGCGACGACGCGCAGCGCCTGATGTCGGCATGCCTGGGCCCGGGCGAGCTCGATTCGCTCTGGCTCGACCCGCTCGTCCGGCGCACGGCGGGCATTCCGCTGTTCATCGAGGCCGTCGCGCGCGAGCTGACGATGGGCGGCGCGGACGGCACGCTCGCCGGGCTGCTGACGACGGATCCCCGTCCGCTTCCGCTCAGTCTCGGCGGGATGCTCGGTCGAGCGTTCGACCGGATCGACGACGCGCGCGACACCGCGCAGCTCGCCGCGACGATCGGGCTCGAGGTGGATGCGCAACTGCTCGTCGCGGCTTCGCCGCATGATCGCGCGACGCTCGACGCGCACCTGCAGTTGCTGCTCGAGGAACGGGTCCTGTACGCGCAACATCGGCGCGATCGCGTGGTCTATTCGTTCCGCCATGCGTTGATTCGCGATGCGGCCTATGAGTCGATGCCGCCCGACCTGCGGCGCGGCAACCAGGCACGCGTCGGCCGCGCGCGGGTGGCGTAAGCCGGTCGCGGCGCCGGTGCGCATGCGTCCGGCGTCGCGGAGCACTTCGCGCGCGCGGATGTTCGGGTGGCGTTTGCGGGCGCTCGACATCACCACCGATCTCGAGGTGCCGACGGTGGCCGCGCCGGCGGAAAATCCGCAGGACGGGCGCTTTTCGATCGGCTTCGGCTCCCGTCCGGATGGCCGAATCGCGGTGCAGCGCGCGCTGACCGAAATCAATCAGTTGTTCGATGTCGAGGCGGAGGGGCGCTGTGTCATCTCTGGCCGCGTTTTGGTGCACGACGGCTTTACCCGGTGCCGGTGGATCTTGGGTGGTGCGCCCGGCCACGCAGCGAAGCCGAGTTGAATCCGGCACTGCTGTTTCCGTGACTTGACCGGTCGTCCGCCAGCGGAGCCGGGTTCCGGGCGCGACGTCGGTCGAGGCGTAGTTTCATCTCGTGCTCCCGCTTTCGTCTTTCGAAATCCTGACGTATTTCAAAATGCTTTCCATCCATGTCGCATGCGCGATTCGATGCCGGGACAGTCGAAATTTGCATAGCGTTTGTGAACGGAATTACGGCTGCATACGTTCGCGGTTGACGGTGCCGCGCGCCATGTCCGGCGCGCAGCGGCCTCGATGCGCGGCGTGATGGCGCGTCGCGCGGCCGCGGGCGCCGACGGGCCCGGATCGCGGTACGGTCCGAACGAGATCACGCAAGCACACGAGGATGCAGTCATGGCATCGATTCCCGAACCCGCGCCGACCGGCGACACCAGCAAACGGAACTGGCTCGAATCCCACGAGGCCGGCTATCACAAGACCCTCGGCAATCGACAGGTGCAGATGATCGCGATCGGCGGCGCCATCGGTACCGGCCTGTTCCTCGGCGCGGGCGCGCGCCTGCAGGCTGCCGGGCCGTCGCTCGCGATCGTTTATCTGGTATGCGGCGTGTTTTCCTTCCTGATCCTGCGCGCGCTCGGCGAGCTCGTGATGCATCGCCCGAGCAGCGGCAGCTTCGTGTCGTATGCGCGCGAATTCCTGGGCGAGAAAGCGTCGTTCGTCGCCGGATGGATGTATTTCCTGAACTGGGCGATGACCGGCATCGTCGACATCACCGCGGTCGCGCTCTACATGCATTACTGGGCGCCGTTTTCGGGCGTGCCGCAGTGGATCTTCGCGCTCGCCGCGCTGTGCATCGTCGCGACGATGAACCTGATCGGCGTGAAGTGGTTCGCCGAGATGGAATTCTGGTTTGCGTTGATCAAGGTCGCCGCGATCGTGCTGTTTCTCGTGATCGGCAGCGTGATCCTCGGCACCGGTGGGCACGTCGCAGGCCACGACACGGGCATGCACCTGATCACCGACAACGGCGGGTTCTTCCCGCACGGGCTGATGCCGGCGCTGGTGCTGGTGCAAGGCGTGGTGTTCGCGTTCGCGGGCGTCGAACTGGTCGGCACCGCCGCCGGCGAATGCAAGGACGCGCGCAAGGTGCTGCCGCGCGCGATCAACAACGTGATCTGGCGCATCGCGATCTTCTACGTCGCGTCGGTCGTCCTGCTGGTCTGCCTGCTGCCGTGGAGCGCGTACAAGGCGGGCCAGAGCCCGTTCGTCACGTTTTTCGGCGCGCTCGGCGTGCCGGGCATCGGCTCGGTGATGAACCTGGTGGTCTTGACCGCGGCACTGTCGAGTCTCAACTCGGGACTGTATTCGACCGGGCGCGTGCTGCGTTCGCTCGCAATGGGCGGCTCGGCCCCGGCGTTCCTCGGGAGGATGAGCGGGCAATCCGTGCCGTACGCGGGCATTCTCGTGACGGTCGCGATCTACGTGGTCGGCGTGCTGCTCAACTACCTGGTGCCGTCGAGCGTGTTCGAGATCGTGCTGAACATCGCGTCGCTCGGCATCATCAGTACGTGGGCATTCATCGTCGTGTGCCAGATGAAGTTCCGCGCGGCGGTCGCGCGCGGCGAGGTGGACGACGTGTCGTTCAGGATGCCCGGCGCGCCCGTGACGTCATGGCTGACGCTGCTGTTCCTGCTCGGCGTGCTGGTCCTGATGGCATTCGACTATCCGAACGGCACGTGGACGATCGCGTCGATCCCGCTCGTCGCGCTGCTGCTCGTGGCCGGCTGGAAGTGGCTGAGCGGCCGCGCGCACCGCGCGTCGCTCAAGCCGACGATTCCGTCGGTCGCGCTCACGCAGAACGTGCTCGAGAAGGACGGCGACTGACGGGATGCGCGATGAGGGGCGGGCGCCGGCTCGATTGCGGCGCGCCCGCTCAAATTTGCTTGCAGCCGGTAGGCCCGGATCCGGTTCTGCGGCGTATGGTCGGTTGCGGCGCGTTTGCCTCGATACGTTCGATGCGCTTGCCGGCCGGTCGGGCGACAGGCCGGGGGCGCGGCCGTGATGCGCGCGACGGTTTCTACGTGAAGCCGACCCTCGTCGTACCGAAGTCGTTGCAGCCGAGCGTGTGCCGCAACGAAAGCTTCGGGCCGGCTACGCGGGTTGCGCGGCCGACCGCCGCGCGTGTCAGAACCGCGTACTGAATCCGACCCGCGCGATCGACTGCAGTGCGCCGCTCGACGCACCGTTCGCGTCCATCACGCCGTTGATCTGCGCGTTGCTGCCGTGGTTCGCGCGCTGATGCACGCCCGCCACGTACACCATCGTGCGCTTCGACAGCCAGTACTGGACGGCCGCCAGGAGCTGGTGCGCGTGCGCATTGTCGAGTGTGTCGTTGCCTTTCATGTAGGTGTAGCTCGCGCCGACCACCCACGCGGGCGACGGATGCCACGACGCGCCGGCTTCCGCCGACCACGCGCCCGCGCCGTTCGCCGAGTTCCGTACGGTCGTCACGAGCGCCTTCCCCGTGACCGTGCCGAGTGTGTAGTGCACCCCTGCGCCCCAGTTGCGCACGCTGGTCGGCGGGAGCCCCGCCGACGCGCCGTATTTCTGGTTCGTATAGGCCGCGCCCGCGCCGAACGGGCCGTTGTCGTAGCTCGCGCCGACGCTGACCGTGTTGTTCGCACCGACCGACCCCGCGACGTTCCCGAAACCGTACAGCGCGCCGAAGGTCAGGCCCGACAGCGACGGGCTCGTGTACTTGACGGAATTCGCGACGCGATTGCTGCCCGCGACGCGATCCCAGTCGAACGCGCCGGTCGGGTTGTTCGGCAAGGCGAGCTTGTCGAACGGCCCGTTGCGAAAGCCGTACAGGCCGACGAGATCCTGCGCGATCTCGTTGCCGCCGGCGGCGAGCGCATCGACCATGAACTCGTACTGGTTGCCGAGCGTGAGCTTGCCGTAGCGGTCGTTCTCCAGCCCGACATAGGCCTGCCGAGCGAACAGCCCGCCGCCGATGATCGAGCCGTTGCCGAGCGAATACTGGTTCACGAGCCGGAAGATCGCGCGCGTGCCCGCGCCGAGATCCTCCTTGCCTTCGAAACCGAGCAGGTTCGGAAAGAAGATGTTGTCGTCGAACTTCGCGCTGCCGTGGCCGCCTTCGTTGCTGACGTAGCTGATGCCGGCATCCATCAGGCCGAACATCGTCACGCTGCTCTGCGCGAACGACACGGCGGGAAGGGCGCATGCCGCGAGCGCCAGAAGGGTCTTTTTCGTCATCTCCAATGTGCTCCTCACATGTTTCCGGTCAGGCCGGATATTTTTAATTGGACTACTGATTGATATGAATAAAACCCGAGCCGGGCGATTCCCGGTTCGGTGGCAACCGGAGCGAACCGGTGTGCGGCTGGCATCGGCCGGCATCGGCTGGAACCGCGTGCCCGCCGATGCCGGCCGATGCCTGTCGAGCGCGCGCTAGACCGTCGAATACCCGCCGTCGACCGGCACGACCGCACCTGTCACGAACGACGCGGCGGGCGAGCACAGGAACAGGATCACGTCCGCGACTTCGTTGGCCGTGCCCCAGCGCCCGAGCGGCGTGCGTTCGAGGATGCGTCGTGACGCCTGCGCGTCGGCCATCAGGCCGCTGCTGAGCGGCGTGTCGATCCAGCCGGGCGCGACCGCGTTCACGCGGATGCCGCGATCGGCCCACGCCTGCGCGAGCGAGCGCGTGAGCTGTGCGATGCCGCCCTTGCTCGCGCTGTACGCGGGGCGATCCTTGCTGCCGAAGTACGTGTACATCGATGCGACGTTGACGATGCTGCCGCCTTGTACGGACAGTGCCGGCAACGCGGCGTCGGAGGCGCGCATCACCGACGTCAGGTTCACGTTCAGCACGAGTTCGAACTGGTCCATCCGGTATTCGTCGGCGTGCCGGCTGATGCCGACGCCGTTGACGAGCACGTCGAGCCGCGGCAATGCGGCGATCGTGCGCGTCAGTGCGTCGCTGTCGGTCACGTCCAGTTCCATGCACCGGACGCGCGGATGCACCGGCGCGTGCGGGCCGGTAGCGTCGAGCCCGAGCGCAACGACCGATGCGCCGGCTTCCGCGAAACGCCACGCCGTGCTTGCGCCGATGCCCGATGTACCGCCGGTTACCGCGACGGTCCTTCCCTCAAATAACCACTGGCGACTCATGTTCGACACTCTCGACGGCGTGGGTGGAGCGCGCATGCCGCTGCGCGGGGGAAACCAGGATCTTGATCTGCGTGCGATCGGCGAGCAGCGCGTCGAAGCCGTCGGCGACGGCGTCCTCCAGCGACACGGTGCGCGTGACGATCGACGTGAGATCGAGCGCGCCCGACGCGACGATGCGCAGCAGGTCCTCGTACGCATGCCGGTAGCCGACGCTCGCCGTGAAGGTCAGCTCGTCGTTGACCGCGCGGAACGCGTCGAAGCCCGCCTGCGGCATCAGGCCGACCATCACGACGCGACCGCCCTTGCGCAGCGCCTGCATCGCCGCCTCGAACGTGGCCGGCAAGCCGGCCGCCTCGAAGCTCGCGTCGACGCCGAGCCCGCCCGATGCCTCGTGGATCGCATCGCGCAGCACGGACGCGTCGAGCGTGCGCGCATTGAACGTGTGCGTCGCGCCGAAGCGCGCGGCGGCCGCGAGGCGCTCGGTCGACACGTCGACCGCAACGAGGGTCGTCGCACCCTGCAGCTTCGCGAGCTGGATCAGCAGCAGGCCGATCGGCCCGAGCCCGAATACCGCGCACGTGTCGCCGAGCCGGAGCTCGGCGCGGCGCAGCGCGTGCAGCGCGACGGCCGCGGGTTCCATCGCGGCGGCCTGCTCGAGACTCACGCCGTCGGGCAGCCGGTGCAGCATGTAGGCGGGCACGACCGCGAAGTCGGCCATCCCGCCGTCGCCCATCAGCCCGGCAAAGCCCATCGACACGCACAGGTTGTACGACCCCGAGCGGCAGTACGCGCACTGTTGGCAGCGATATTCGGGCTCGACGGCGACACAATCGCCCGGATTCAGCGTCGTCACGCCTTCGCCGACTTCGACGACGGTGCCGCAGAATTCGTGACCGAGCGTCAGCGGCGCGGTACGGCGCGACAGCGGATGCGGCGTGTCGACCGGAATCGCGTGCGGGCCGTCCGCGTATTCGTGCAGGTCGCTGCCGCAGATGCCGCAATACGCGACCGCGATGCGCACCTCGCCCGGCCCGGGGCGCGGCGTATCGATTTCCACGAGACGGACGTCGCGCGGGCCATGCCATTGAAGTGCACGCATGTCAGCGTCCTCCGAGGTTCTGTGTATCGAGACGGGTCGCGCCCGTGCCGGCGAGCGCGCGCTTGCGCAGCACGGCGGGCGCGGTTTCGACGAGGCCGAACGACAGCACGCACGCGAGGATCGCGCCGGTGGCCGACGTCCACATCGCGAACTGCAGGCCGTACTTGTCCGCGGCGAAGCCGGCGACGGTCGGCGCGACGAAGCCGCCGATCAGCTCGCCGGCGCCCATGATCAGCCCGAGCGCGCTGGCGATCGCGCGCGGCGGCACCGTTTCCGCCGGGATCGTCGCCATGAACAGCGTGAAACAGCCGAGGCCCGTGTAGGTCGCGAGCACGAGCGCGCAGAGCGCCCACAGCGAATTCGCGTGAATCATCGCGACGGGGCACGCGGCGGCGACCAGCGCGAACACGATCATCGTCGGCTTGCGGCCGATCCGGTCGGAGATCGCGGGCACCGCGAAACCCCAGAACACCCACGCGGCGCCGAGGCAGGTCATCACGACGCCCATGTCGGCAGGGGACAGGTGGCGGCTGTCGACGAGGAACACCGGCGCGAACGAGATGATCACGATGAACCACGTGAGGAAGAAGCAGCTGATCAGCACGCAAAGCAGGATGTTGCGTTCCTTCAGCAGCGCCCAGCGGCTGATCGCCGCGCCGCCCGCGGCCGGTGCGCCGACGGTGTCGGCCTGCGCATGCCGTGCGCCGCCGGGCGGCACCTCGCGCACCCAGCGCCAGATGCAGAACGCGATCAGGAAGCCGGGAATGCACGATACGAAGAACGCGTGGCGCCAGCCGTGCGCGGTCGCGATGCCGATCACGACCGGCGGGCCGATCATCGCGCCGAGCAGGCCGGCGGCGGAGCCTTGCAGCAGGCCCATGTTCAGCCCGCGGCGGCTCGGCGTCGAACTCTCGACCATCAGCGACTGCGAGAGCGGCAGCACCGGGCCTTCGGCGATGCCCATCAGCGCGCGGAACGCGATCAGGCTCGCGAAACCGCCGACGAGCCCCGACAGCGCCGAGCACACGGAAAAGCCGATCACGGCGGCGATCAGCAGCGGCTTGCGGGTGCCGCGCGCGTCGGACCACGCGCCGGTCGCGGCGCCCGACAGCGCCCACGTGAGCGCGAGCGCGGACGACACCATGCCGAGCTGCGCATTCGTCAGGTGCAGCTCGGCGGACATGAACGGGAACAGGAACGACAGCGCGAGGCGGTCGAAGAACACGAAACCGAACGTCATGAACAGGATCAGCAGCAGCCTGTTCTCGTACGTCCAGGCGGGCCTGGAGGAGGAAGGGGATGTCATGGTGAGCCTCGCCGCGCGTCAGCGGAACAGCTTCTCGATCGCTTGCGCGCCGAGGCCGACCTTCTCGTAGTGCGCCTTGCACATCGCGATGTACGAGTGCACGTCGAAGTAGCCGTCGGGTTGGCCTTCGTCGTCGAGCCAGATCAGCGGCCCCTTGACGATGAAGAACGCGCGCATCGGCTCGGGGTGATCGAATGCGACGAGCGTGTGGCCCTCGCCCGGTGTCTCGTAGACGAAATCGCCGCGCGTCGCGGTCCATTCGTGCTCCAGGTAACCCCACTTGCCCGACAGCGTGTAAGCGAACACCTCGTGCGGGTGATAGTGCCGGTTCACGAGCCCGGCTTCCTTCGCCATCAGGATGTCGCACCATTTGTTCTGCGACGGCGAGATCCATAGCGGCCGAGACGAAACCGTTTCGGTGAACGGAACGTAATAGCGCTCGTCGTCGGTGGCCGCGTTCGCGATGTAGGCTTCCGGAAGCGCATCGGGCTTGAACGGATTGGCAATCGGCGGGATGTTTTGCCAGAATTCGGCTACGGCTTGGTCGACCACGGTTCGTCTCCTTGTGTTTGGATGTCGTGGGCTCGACTTTAGCCAGCAGGTGCGTGCCGCTCTTGACTGGGCTGGACGAATTGCTTGATCGGGCCGGACATCGCACCGCACGACGTTTAAACGATCCATCCCCCAATTTCGCATTGCATGGCGCTCCGCACGACGGGCGCCAGCAGGAGGCGACGTGACGAATTCGACCGTTTTTTCACGCACGCGAGGCTCGACGGCCGATGTGCCGGTGCGCGACCGGATGGCGTACTGGGACGCGTTCAATGCAGAGACGCTGGTCGGCCTGCGCTGCTCGTCGCTGTCGCCGGCCGGGCTCGAGGTCGAGAAGACCGACATCGCGCTGCCGGGCCTCGGCATCGCCGACATCAGCGGCCAGGATCACGTGATCGAACGCAGCCCCGCGCTGGTGCGCCAGTTGCCGAAGGAGTCGTTGTTCGCGTGCCAGATCCTGAGCGGGCGTGCGTATTTCATCCAGCACGACCGGTGCCTGCTCGCGGAAGCCGGCGATGTCGTCGTCTACGACACGCGTGTGCCTTATCTGTTCGGATTCCTGACACCGATGCGGCAGTTGCTGATCGATATCCCGGTCACGACGCTCGACGACCGGCTCGATGCGGAACTGGCGGCGCTGCCGCTGCGGATCGCGCCGAAGCCGGGCGCGGGCGCGATGCTCGGCGCAACGTTGCGCGCGAGCGTCGAGCGGTTCATGAAGGACCCGGTCGAGCGCGATGCCGCGCGATTCGCCGAGCACACGCGCACGCTGATCGCGGAACTCGTCGACGCGGAAGTGAACGGCGCGGGCGCGTCGCGCGCGTCGCTGTCGTACCTGCTGACCGCGAAGCAGTACGTCGCGACGCACCTGGGCGACCCGGAGCTCGGGCCGCAGGCGGTTGCCGACGCGGTCGGGCTGTCGCTGCGCCATCTGAGCCGGCTCTTTGCGGCCGAAGGCGAGTCGATCACGCAGCACATCTGGTCAGAGCGGCTGGCGCACGCGCATCGCGAGCTGACCGATGCGCGGCTGCGCAAGACGAGCATCGGCGAGATCGCGTTTCGCTGGGGTTTCTCGAGCCAGGCGCACTTCAGCCGGGCGATTCGCGAGCGCTACGGCGCGTCGCCGATGGCGTTGCGCGACGCGGCGCACGCGGCCGGCCGCTGATACCGGCAGCCGATACGGATGGAGCGGCGGCGCGTGTCCCACGCGCCGTTTTTTCGTGCAGCGAACGACGGCGCAGATGCGCCGCGCCGCGTCGTGTCATTCCGCCAGCATGAATTCGGCGCAGCGCTCCGCGATCATGATCGTCGGCGCGTTCGTGTTGCCGGACACGATTCGCGGCATCACCGACGCATCGCAGATCCGCAGGCCGTCGACGCCCTGCACCGAGAGGCGCGGCGTCACGACCGCGTGTTCGTCGTTGCCCATGCGGCAGGTGCCGGCCGGGTGATAGACGGTTTTCGCGCGGCGCCGCACGTAGTCGGCGAGTGCCGTATCGGTCAGCGTCTCGGCTTCGCGCACGATGCGCGCGAGCGACGGCGCGCGGATGATCCGCCGCGCGAGCGCGACGCCGCGCACGAGACCGTCGACATCGGCCGGGTCGGACAGCGCGCCGCTGTCGAACAGGATCGGCGCGGCCGGATCGTTGCCGCGCAGTTGCACCGAGCCGCGCGAGCGCGGTCTGAGCAGGCACGGGTTGATCGACAGGCCGTGGCCGGGCAGCGGCTCGCGATCGACGTCGCCGACGAGCGTCGGCAGCACGTGGAACTGGATGTCCGGGCGGCCGCTGCCGGTCGTGTCGACGAACGCGCCGGATTCGACGACGTTCGACGTCAGCAGGCCCGTGCGGCACAGCATCCACTGCAGCCCGTGCCGCAATGCCTTCAGCCCGCGATCCTCGCCCAGCAGGCTCACGGGTGCGTGGCTGCGGCCGTAGATCGAGACTTCGAGATGATCCTGGTAATTCGCGCCGACGTCGCGGCTGTCGTGCAGCACGTCGATGCCGTGCGTGTGCAGGTGCGCGCCGGGCCCGATGCCCGACAGCATCAGCAGCTTCGGCGTGCTCAGCGCGCCGGCCGCGAGCACGACGTCGGCGCGCGCGGCGGCCGAACCCGTCGCGCCGCTTGCCGTCCGCCATTCGACGCCGGTCGCACGCCGGCCGTCGAACAGGATGCGCGTCACGCGGCAGCCGGTCAGCACGCGCAGGTTCGGATGCCGCAGCGCGTCGGCGAGATAGGTGGCCGCGGTACTGCCGCGCCGGCCGTCGAAGATCGTCGTGTGGTAGAACCCGACGCCCTGTTGCGCGGCGCCGTTGAAATCGTCGTTGTAGGCGATGCCGGTTTCCTGCGCGGCTTTCACGAAGGCGAGGCTCAACGGATGCCTGAAGCGCGTGTCGCCGACCTTCAGCGGCCCGTCGGTGCCGTGAAACGGCTCGGAGAGGCGCAGGTGCGATTCGGCGCGCCTGAACACGGGCAGCACGTCGTCCCAGCCCCAGCCCGTGCAGCCGAGCGCGGCCCAGTCGTCGTAGTCGTCGCGCGTGCCGCGCACGTACAGCATCGCGTTGACCGAACTGCCGCCCCCGAGCGTGCGGCCTTGCGGCACGTAGGTCTTGCGTCCCGCCGCACCGGCTTGCGGCTCGCTCTCGAACGTGACCGTGCGGCGCGTGCCGAGCACGCGAATGAACGTCGCCGGTATCCGGATGAACAGGCTGTCGTCCTTCGGGCCGTCCTCGAGCAGCAGCACGCGCCTGCCGGCCTTCACCAGCCGGTGCGCGACCGTGCAGCCGGCCGAGCCGCCGCCGACGACGATATGGTCGTACGTCTCCATCCCGCTTCTTCTCCTTGCTGTCGGGCGGCGAAACGAGTGCCGCCGCGCAGGAAGCCAGCTTAGCGGCCGCCATGCGGCCCCGTTTGACCGGGACGGACGTGGTGTTTGCCTCGCAGGGACACGGCGGCGGGTGGACGGTGGCGGGCTACCGCGCGTCGGCCGGCGCCGGCGCCGACGCACGCGACTCGCTCGGCGTCTCGCCGAAGCGCGCGCGATAGCTGCGGCTGAAGTGCGCGCTGTTGTTGAAGCCCCAGCGGAACGCGATTTCGCTGACCGTCAGGTGCTTCAGCGACCGGTCGCGCAAGTCGGCGCGGCAGCGTTCGAGCCGCCGCGCAAGGATGTAGCGCGTGAGCGGCGTTCCTTCGATCTCGAAGACGCGCGCGAGCTGGCGCGGCGACAGGTTGATCGCGCGGCTCACCGACTGGCTGTCGAGATCGTCGTCGGCGAGATGGCTGTCGATGAACGCTTTTGCGCGCGACAGCGTGTGGACGGTCGACTTGGTCGGCGACGCGTCGCCGTCGCGCAGCCGCAGCATCGACTGCACGAGATCGAGGATCGCGGCGGCGCGCCGTTCGCGCGCACCGGGCGTCGGCTCCTGCGGCGCGGCGAGCAGTGCATACACCTGCCGCACGGCCCACGATGCGACGCCGTCGTCACGGTCGATCTTGACGAGGCTGCGGTAGCGCCACGGGCCGACGCGCGCCTCGAATACGTCGCGCGGCACGTCGAGCACGGTCATCGCCATGTCGGCGGGAAAACCGTGGCCGTACGGCATCGACGTGTCGTAGAGCACGAGGTCGCCGGGCCCGTGCTGCATGCAGTCGACGTCCTGGAACGTATAGCCTTGCCCTGCGTGCATCAGGCAGATGAACACGGCATCGCGCTGGTCCGCATGGATGTTGTGCGGCGTGCGCACGACCGCGTGCCGGTTCGCGACGATGTCGCAGGCGCCGAACAGCCCGAGATCGCGCTTGCGCAGTGTCGCGTCGATGCCTTCCGACGACTTGCCGCTGCATTCGATCCGCACGAGCGTGCGCGCCACATGGTCGACCCAGAAGTCGACGCGTTCGTGGCCGCGCACGGCGCGCGTCGAGATCGTGGCGATCTCCGTGCTGGTGTCCGGCATGACGTTCTCCCGATGACCGCCTGAGCGGCGCAGTCTCGGGTACGTCGGAGCGCGTGGTCAATCCGTGAAAGACCCGGGACACGCCTGTGACGCCCTTGCAGCGGGGCATGGCGGGCGCAGGCGCGATCGATGTCCGGCCGAGTCAAGGGAAGCGGCTGCGTGAGTCAAGACACGTGTGCGATTTCGGGTTAGGTCGTGCCGGGTTACTTCGACGGAGACGACGGCAGCCCGAGCGACACGTCCTGCTCGTAGCCCATCTTGCCGCCGCGGTACTCGACACTGACGTAGCCGGCCCGCCGCGCGTCGGTGACGTTCGCGTAGATCGACGTCATCACCATTCCGGCGTCGCAGTCGAGCGCGATCGTGCGGTCGATGCGGCCCGTCGCGATGTTCACGGCCCGCAGCGACTGCATCGCGAGGCCGCACTTGTCGGACAGCGCATAGACGCCGACCAGCATGTGCGTCTTCGTGCGATACCACATCGGAATGTCGACGGTGCCGTCGAGCCGGACGTGATCCTGATCGTTGTCGTTCAGTCGCCCGACTTCATTCAGCGTGATCGGCAATGTCTTGCGGCCGTCGTCCCAGGTGCCGGTTGCCGTTTGACCGGCGACGTTCAGCGCGATCGGGCAGGGCTTCGGCCGCGACGGCGATGCGGCGGGCACGACCGGCGAGTCGGCGTTCGATGCCGGCGGCGATGCTTCGCACAGCGTCATGCGGCCATCGGGCTCACGGCGGCCCTGCAACGGGATCGGCTTGCGATGCGCATCGTAGTAGTAGCTGCCGTCGACGCGCCAGCGGCCCGCGTCGTTGCGGTTGATTGCGTCGTAGGTCTGCAGCGACACGTGGACCGGCGCGGTGCCGATCGTGCCGGTGTAGTTGACGACTTCGTACCAGCCTGCATAAGACGCGGCCGGCGCGCAGGCGAACGGCACGGCGAGCACGGCGGCGAACGGGGAGGCGTAGCGGGCGCGACGGGTGTTCCGGGGCATGGGCGTTTTTTGTGCGTGGTGTGGGTCCGGGCGTCACGGATATCGGTCCGGCCGCGTCGAGCCGCGCGGCGGGCCGCCCGTGCGCCGCCATTGTATCCATCCGCCCCACCCGAATGCCCCGCCTCCGCGCATGCGGTGACAAGGGCGCGCACGCGACACGCGCCGGTCGCGGAACCGCGCAGGCCGCGCGATCCGGTCGACCGGCCCGCTGCCGACGACTTCAGGCCGCGCTGGCCTCGTCGATCCGGCGGATGTCGTCCTGATCGAGCGTGACGCGGATCGCGTCGCCGAGCGATTCCAGCTGCGCCAGCGACGTCGCGCTTGCGATCGGTGCGGTGATTGTCGGCCGCGCGATCTGCCAGGCGAGCGCGATCGCGGCCGGCTGCGTGCCGTGTTTCGCGGCTACCGCATCGAGTGCCGCGAGGATGCGCAGCCCGCGTTCATTCAGGTAGCCGGCGACGCGGTCGCCGCGCACGCTCTTCTTCAGGTCGGCCTCGCTGCGGTACTTGCCCGACAGGAAGCCGCTCGCGAGCGCGTAGTAATTGACGACACCGAGCTTCAGGTCGCGCACGACCGGTTCGAGATCGCGTTCGTAGTCCGCACGATCGAACAGGTTGTATTCGGGCTGGATGACCTGGTACGCGGGCAGGCCGTCGCGCTGGCTGATGTCGGCGGCTTCGCGCAGCCGCGCGCCGCTGTAGTTCGATGCGCCGATGATCCGCACCTTGCCCGCTTCGATCAGCGTTTGATACGCGCCGAGCGTTTCCTCGAGCGGGGCCGTGTCGGCGAGATCGCTGTGCGAGAAATACAGGTCGATGTAGTCGGTCTGCAGGCGGCGCAGCGAATCGTCGGCGGCTTTCAGGATGTTGTCTTTCGTCAGCCCCGCGCGCGCGGCCAGCAGGCCGACCTTGGTCGAGATCACGACCTGCTCGCGCTTGCCGGAGCGCTTGAGCCACTTGCCGATGATCGTTTCCGACTCGCCGCCGCTGTTGCCGGGGGCCCAGGCCGAGTAGACATCGGCCGTGTCGATGAAGTTGATGCCGGTGTCGGCGAGCGCGTCGAGCAGCGCAAACGACGTGTTCTCGTCGACGGTCCAGCCGAAGACGTTGCCGCCGAACGCGAGCGGCGAAACCTGGATGTTCGATGTGCCGAGGGGGCGGTGTGCCATGTTTCTCTCCGGGTGCTGCGGGATCAGGGGATTGGACTGCGGGAGATGAAGCCGGTCGCGTTGAGACGGCGAAGCGCAGCACGAGGTTCCTCCTGCAGCACGCAAATCGACATGTTCGGAGGCCGTGTGTCGGGATGCCGGATCAAGCGGCATCATCATGGATGCGCCATCCGTTCGAGCGTCGCCCGGTACGCCGCAAGATATTGTATTTGTTACCGATTTCTTGCGAGAGGCGAAGAAATTACCGGGCCGTGTCAGCGTTGTCGCTGGTTGCGCTCTACGATATCCTTTCATCCCAAAAATAGGGAGGCAGCGCGCCGCTGCCATTCGAACGAAAGATCATTCTGAGGCGGTCATGGCTGACCTTGCAGCATTTATTCGCCCTCCGTTTTTCCTGCAAGACAAGCGCTTGCTCACGCTGTCTTTCCCCCACGACGACGCGCCTTCGGTCACCGACTCGTACGGCCGGCATCGTCCGGCGCGGCTGGTTGTCGAGCGGCTCGTCGCGCACGAGGGGCTCGGGATCGACTTCACGTTCGAACTGACGCTGCTGTCCGGCGAGGCCGGCGTCACGCTGGACGACATGCTGGGCAAGCTGCTCGCGGTGTCGATGGTGCGCCCCGATGGCGGCCTGCGTTATTTCACCGGTTACTGCACCGAGTTTTCGCTGGTCCGCAACGACGATTCGGTTGCGGAATATCGCGCGGTGCTGCGCCCGTGGAGCCATTTCCTGCGGACCCGCGTGAACAACCGCCTGTTCCTCGGCCAATCGCTTCAGCAGCAGATCGGCACGCTGCTCGCCGATTACCAGGGGCTCGCGCCGTCGTGGGAGTGGCGCGTGCGCGGCGACGATCCCGCGCGCACGATGAACGTCCAGGGCGGTGGGCTCGGCGAAAGCGACTGGAACTACATCGTCCGCCATCTGGAAGCCGTCGGGTGTCTGTACTGGTGGGAGCACGACGAGAAAGGCCTGAAGCTGATCGTCGGCGACGACAGCACGGTGCAGTGCCCGGCCGTCGACGGTCGCTCGCCCGTGATCCGTTTCCAGACGCACGACGGTCCGATGGCCGCCGACGCCATTTCGCAATGGTCCGCGGTGCGGTTGCTGTCCGCCGGCAGTTACAGCGCGACCGCGTTCGATTTCAAGGCGCCGCATGCGGCCAATGCGCAGATTCCGACGCTGCATCCGCCGGGTGTCGCGCCGCAGGTCGAGCATCACGAATACGTGGGGCACTACGGTTTCGCGAAACAGACGCGCGCCGGCGATGCGCTCGCACGCGTGCGGATGGAGGAGATCGAGGCGGCCGCGACGCGTTTCGACGCGGCCGGCAACCATCACGGCATCCTGCCCGGACGCTGGTTCCAGCTGTCCGATCACTTCAGCGCGGCGTCGGGCAGCCCGCAGGATCACGAGTACCTGATTCTCGAAGCCCGTCACGAAGCAGCGAACAACTACCTGCAGGCGGACGGCAAGCCCGAGTATCGCAACCGCTTCGTCGCGGGCCATCGGCATACGCCCTGGCGCCCGGGCCGTGGCTTCAACAGCGAGCCCGTGCGCGTGCTGGCGCCGCAAACCGCGACCGTCGCGGGCGCGAAGGGCGCCGGCAGCGTTGACGTCGACGAATACGGTCGGGTCTGCATCGTCTACCACTGGGATCGTGCAGCGCAGACCAGCGCACGGATTCGCGTGGCTGCCGGCTGGGCCGGCGGCGAGAAGGGCATGATCGCGCATCCCCGCGTGGGCAGCGAGGTGGTCGTGATGTGCCTCGACGGCAATCCCGACCGGCCGATCGTGGCGGGTACCACATACAACGCGGAACGGATGCCGCCATGGGCGCTGCCCGACCAGCAGGTGTTGACGGGGCTGCGCAGCCGCGAGCTGTCGGGCGACGCCAGTAACGCGGCGGGCGGCCGCTCGAACCACGTGCTGCTCGACGACACGCCGCAGCAGCTCCAGTTGAAGCTGCGCAGCGATACCGACGCCAGCGAACTGACCCTGGGACACAACGTCCGCATCGACAATACGCAGGGGCGCACCGACCAGCGCGCGCGCGGGTTCGAGTTGCGGACCGACGCGTACGGTGCGGTTCGGGCGGCCAAGGGCCTGTTGGTGACCAGCGAAGCGCGCTACGACGCGCGCGCCCATGCGACGGACATCGACGAAACCGTCGCGCGCCTCGACAAGGCGCACGACCTGCACGAATCGTTGTCGGGTTCCGCGCACGACGTGAAGGCGCAGGAGTCCGGCGACCAGGATGCCGTCCATCAGGCGCTCCGCACGCAGAACGACGGCCTGAGAGGTACCGGCGGCAATCCTCAGCAAGGCGAGTTTCCGGAGTTCGCGCAGCCGTTTCTCGCGCTCGCCAGCCCGGCCGGGATCCTGGCCACGACGACGGGGTCGACCCATGTCGCAAGCGACCAGCACGTCGCGTTGACGAGCGGCGCCCATACGAGCATCGGCGCGGGCAAGAGCATGCTGGTTAGCGCGCAGGAGGCCGTGCGCGTCGCCGCGTTCGAAAAAGGCATCCGGCTCGTGGCCGCCGCCGCCGACATCGACATCCAGGCGCTGAAGGACAGCATCAACGTGCTGGCCAAGCTGGACGTGAAGGTCGATGCGAACCGCATCACCATCACCGCGAAGGAAGAAGTCCTGATCAACGGCGGCACCAGCTATACGCGCTGGAACGGCAGCGGCATCGTGCACGGGACCAAGGGCGAATTCACCGCGCATGCCGCGTCGCATACGTTCATGGGGCCGGACAGCCTGCCGGTGCCCGCGCGCGCGCTCCCGGGCACGGCGTGTGCGCCGTGCATGGTCAACGCGGCATCGATGGCGTCGCCGTTCGCGGCCAAGGCGTGAGGCAGGGCAGCGCATGACGAATGACCTGATTGCCGCGCAGGCGGCCGACGCGTTGCAGGCGGCGCTGTCGTCGCAGGACGGGCTGCGCGCTTACGTCCTGATCGACGGCGCATTGCTCGATACCTTGCCGGACGATGACAAGGCGTCGTGGCCCGCGTTCGTCGCGGCCTCGCTGCTCGACGACGCCGCCGACGACGAGGCGAGAATCGTCGGGCCGCTGCTGTTCGAATGGCAGCCCGGCGCCGACGGTGCCGATGCCGCGGACGCGATCGAGCCGCGCAGCATTCCGTGGCCGGCAGCGAGCGTGCTCGTGTCGCCGCTGTCGCTCGAGCGACTGGCCGCGCATCTGGCGCCGATGGTGGACGTCCAGCTCGAGCAGATGGAGAGCGTGATGCTGATGCGCTTCTTCGATCCGCGCGTGCTGCCGTTCTGGCTCGACATGCTGCCCGCCGCGCATCGCGCGTATCTGGCGCAGGGCGTGCGGCACTGGATTCACCGCGATACCTCGCTGCAGCTCCGGACGGCGGACATCGCCGCGCCCGCCAACGTCAGGCAGGCCGCCGAGTTTCCGCTGCAGTTGACCCAGGCTCAGGAAGACGATCTGCTCGCCGCCTGCTATCCGTACACGATGCTCGAGCGGCTGCGTACCGAAAAGCCCGCGCTGCTCGCGTCGTTGCCGGCCGCACAGCACTACGGCTTCGTGCGCGATCAACTGGCGCGCTGCCGCGCGCACGGCGCCGACAGCGCGGCGTCGCTGCTGATCTATTGCGAACTGGCGTTGCGGTACGGCGCGCGCTTCGACGAGGATCCGGCGATGGCCGCCGTGTTCGACGCGGTGGCGCAGGGGCAGGCGTTTCCGGAGGCGCTGGCGCTGGTGCCGGCGGAAGACTGGCGGCGAATGCAGGAAGCGGCCGCGTGATGGCGCGTGCGCGACGCGACTCGAATGAAATCGACTGGAAGAGAAGGAAGTTCAATATGAACCGCTGCTGGATCAGCTTGCTGTCCGTGATGGTCTTTTCCACGGCTGCGTGCAGCAAAACCACGGGCGATGCTGAAAAGGAAAGCCTGGCCCCCGGCGACGCGAGCAAGTGGAATGACCCGAATTACGACGTCATAACGGCGGGGTCTTTCAACTATACGGATTACGATATCTACGGCGTTTACCTCCTGCCGCCGGACAAGAACAGCCTCGACGATGCGGCGAGCGCCGATGGGAAGAGCGCGACGCCGCGGAGCGCGACACGCTGGACAGGCGGCGGCGGGCAAAGACCGAGCCTCGCATGGGATTTGCGATGGACCACGCCTCGCAAGTTCAAAGTGTGGTGGGAGCGCGTGGTCGACAAGCGCGCATTGGAAGCCTCGTCCCCCGATTACGACGAGTATACGCATCGAGAAACCCGACCCGGGATGGCATGGTGTGAAGGCGAGATCACGATCACGCGCCCGCCCGTGAAGGGCAAGAGCGGCGGTATCGTGTTGCACTTCTTCCCCGATGGCCGTGTGGAAGGTGATATGGACTTCCACGTCGATGGCCCAGTCCCGAAGGTGGCGCTTTCAATGCGCGACGAGCAGCGCAAGCTGACCGGTCGTGCCTGCCTGAAGGAAATTCCCAATCCGTTCTATGGGCGCAAGAAGCCGGCCCAATGGAACTGACGCTGGGCACATTGCCGAAACAGGAGCGAAACTGCCGTGAGCAATCCCCCCATTGTCAGACGCATCTCGGATCTCACCCCCGCCGAGGACGCCATCCGCAGTGCCCAGCGAGAAATTCTTGATCCGCTGCTGATCGAGCAATGCAAGGAGTGCCCGAAGCCCGTGTGGTTCACGGCATTCTTCGACGGAACGGGCAACAACTTCGACCTGGACGGCCGTGGTTTGAAGGATGTCAAGCTGACCAAGTACAGCAATATCGCGAAGCTCTGGCGGTTTGCGCATGCTGAAGACAACGCGTTCCCCCGGACTGTTGCACGCTATGTCGAAGGTGTCGGCACGCCGTGCGACAAAGTAGGAGATACCGGAAAAGGTCTCGACAACGCACTCGGTATGGCTGCCGCGAGAAAAGGCGAGTTGCGCATCCGATGGATGCTCAACGAACTCGACAGGCATGTCACCGGTCACATGCCCGCTGTGAGCCAGATCAACCTGGCCGTATTCGGTTTCTCGCGGGGCGCGACGGAAGCGCGTGCCTTCGTTCGCATGCTGACCGAGCAACTCGCCGAGAATATCGGCGGGAGGCTCTGGTGGAACAAGAAGAACATGAAGGGGCATCGCCCCGAAGTGGTCGTTTATTTCCTTGGAATTCTTGATACGGTTTCGTCAACGGGCTTCGGCGGCAGCCGTGTCGAGGCTGCGGGACCGGCCATCGCTACCATTTTTTTCGGACCGCTCGCCGGCGGTTACCTCTACTACATCGACAAAGGCGGTCACGCGGAATGGGCGAACGATATTCGCATTCCGGGCTACGTGCGGCAATGTGTTCACTATGTGGCGTCGCAGGAGGTGCGGGAAAAATTCCCCGGTGACTCGGTGCGGGAAGACCAGAAGATTCCCGCGAACTGCCGCGAGGTGTACTACCCTGGCATGCACTCGGACGTGGGCGGTGGTTACGAGCACAACTACCAGGAAGGTCGAACCAACGAGTTGGCCAACGTTGCGCTGAACAATCTCTATATCGAAGCATGGAAGGCCGGCGTCCCGTTTCGTTCACCAAAGGAACTGCTTGCGGACGCTGGGCAACAGTTCGAGATTTCCAAGGAGCTGGAGGCCGCATGGAATGTCTACATGGGTCAGGGGGGCGGCAAAAGTGCGGGCGTGGCGCCGAACAGCGACAGGCTCGAGGCGCAGGTCATTTGGCACATGAACCGCTATTATCAGTGGCGCGCCAGCAGAAGCCGACGCCTGAAGGACGGCCGTCTGAAGCCACCCGGTGGCGTGGACGATCATATGGTCATTACCGATCGCGAGTGGAATGAAGATACGGATCGCTTGCGTCATGCAAACGGCGGATACCTGACTGTCTCTGTTTCGGAACAGGAAAAAGCCATCGACGCGGCCGTCCGGGTTGCCGGCAACTGGCTGGGTAGCCTCGATCCAGCGACGCGCGCGACGTTCGACAAGTTCTTCGACCACTATGTGCACGATTCGATTGCAGGTTTCAAGAAGCAGATGGAAGACGGCTACGTCGGCGCTGCGGAATTGAGCCGCTGGACGGTCAACCGCCAGTACTTCATGGGCAAGCGCGGCAAGAAGTTCCTGTACTGGCGCTACGAGGGCGACAAGGCCGAGCAGGCCGCCACGCAACTCGCCAAGGCCGATCCGGCCAAGCAGCAGGATCCGATGGCCGCCGACGAACCCCAACTGGCCAGCAACCAGCCCATCGGCGGCACGCTGCCCGACACGACATCGACGGCCTGACGCCGATCGCGACCGGCTGACCTCACGTCGCGGCAGACCGCATCTGCCGCGACGCTCTCCTCCCTACCGTAACTGCACGGCCGCGAGAAACAGCACCATGCTGCCGATCGCGCCGTCCAGCACGCGCCACGCAACGGCCTTGCGGAACCACGGCGCGAGCAATCGTGCCCCGTAGCCGAGCCCGAGGAACCACACGACGCTGACCGACATCGCGCCGATCGCGAACGCGAGCCGCGCGCCTTCCGGTTCACGCGCGCCGGCCGTGCCGATCAGCAGGAACGTGTCGAGATACACGTGCGGGTTGAGCCACGTGAACGCGAGCGTCATCAGCACGATCGCGAGCCCGCTCTGCGGCGGCGGGGCGACCGCATCGCCGCGCACGTCGAGCGTTTCATGGCCCGGCTTGAACGCGCGGCGCAGCGCGTTGATGCCGAACCACGCGAGATAGGCGAGGCCCACATACAGCACCGCATGGACGAAGGTCGGATAGCGTTCGACGAGCGCCGATGCGCCGCCGACGCCCGCGCCGATCAGGATCATGTCGGACAGTGCGCACAGCAGCACGATCTTGCCGACATGAGAGCGCATGATGCCCTGCCGCAGCACGAATGCGTTCTGCGCGCCGATGGTGACGATGAGCGACCCGCAGAGCGCGGCGCCGTGGGAAAAAGCGAGCCAGTTCATGATGGATGACAGCAGGAGAAGCAGTAGACGGATGAATCGGGTAGCGCTAGTCTGCGGTCAGCATGAAAATAAGAGAAGCTAAATCACCTAATGCAGATTAAGGAAATCTAATGCTCGACTACGCGTTGCTCGATGCCCTCGCGGCGGTGATCCGGCACGGTTCGTTCGAGCGTGCGGCCAAGGAGCTGAATGTCACGCCGTCGGCCGTGTCGCAGCGCGTGAAATTGCTGGAGGAGCGGGTCGGCAGCGTGCTCGTCAAGCGCGGGCAGCCGTGCGTCGCGACGACGTCGGGTGCGCTGCTGTGCCGTCACACCGAGCGCGTGCAGCTGCTCGAGGCCGAGCTGGGCGGGCGGATGCCGGCACTGCCGGGTCAGATCGCGAGCGCATGGCCGACGTTGCGCGTGGCCGTCAACGACGACAGCGTCGCGACGTGGTTCATCGACGCGGTCGGGCCGTTCTGCACGGAGCGCGAAACGTTGCTCGATCTCGTGATCGACGATCAGGATTACACGGCTTCGCGTATTCGCGACGGCAGCGTGCAGGGCGCCGTGACCGCACAGGCTGAACCGATCCAGGGGTGCCGATCGGAGCGGCTCGGGCGGATCCGCTATCGCGCGGTATGCTCGCCGGCGTTTTACGAACGCTACTTCGGCGCGGGCATTACCCGCGATGCGCTGCGTCGCGCGCCGTGTGTGATGTTCAATCCGAAGGACGGGCTGCAGGCGCGTTTCATCCGGCGCGTGACGCGCGCGGATCTCGATCCGCCGCAGCACTGGATACCGCACGTCGCGGGCTATCTGCGCGCATGCGAGACGGGATTGGGATGGGGGATGTGTCCGGACCGGATGGTCGATCGCCAGCTGGCGGCGGGTGAACTGGTCGACATGTCGCGCGGGCGAACGATCGATATCGACCTTTACTGGCAGAGCTGGCGTTTGTCGATCGGCTGGCTCGACGATTTCAGCGCGGCGCTGAAGGCGCGCGCCGCGCTGTTCCTCGATTGACCGATCGCGTGACGCGGGCGGCGCGGCGCGCGAGATGCGCGCCGTGCGGGAGCACGTCAGACGTGGTGCAGGCCGTCGAAATCGACGATCTGGACGTGGCGGCCCTGCATTTCGATCAGGCCGCGCTTCTGGAATTTCGACAGCGTGCGGCTGACCGTTTCGAGCGTCATGCCGAGGTAGCTGCCGATGTCTTCGCGCGTCATCCGCAGGTTGAATTCCGACGGCGAGTAGCCGCGCTTCAGGTAACGCGACGATACGTCGAGCAGGAACGCGGCGACGCGCTCTTCGGCGTTCAGCGAACCGAGCAGCATCGTTTGCGACGTTTCGCGCACGATCTGTTCGCTCATCAGCTTGTGCATGCGCAACTGCATCGAACCGGCTTCCGAGCACAATGCCTTGAGCGCGCTGTACGGAATCACGCAGACGGAGCTGTCTTCCAGCGCGACCGCGGTGCGCGGATGCGTGTCGTCGCAGATGCCGTCGAGGCCGAGCGCTTCGCCGGCGAGATGCAGGCCGGTGACCTGCTCGCGGCCGTCGTGGCGCGTCGCGACGGTTTTCAGCGAACCCGAGCGCACCGCGTACAGGTTGTCGAACGCGTCGCCTTCGCGGAACAACGCTTCGCCGCGCTTGACGGGACGCGCCGCGCAGATGACCGATTCGAGGCGACTGAGCGCTTCGGGCGCCAGCCCCTGCGGCATGCACAGGTGCCGCATCGCGCACGTCGAGCAGTGTGCGGCCTGGCGAGGCGCCCAGCTACCGGCATGAGGCGTGGCGGCGGGACGTGTGGCGACGGGCGTCAGCATGATCGTTTACTCCGGCGTTGAATCGACGGAATCATTGTCCCACCGCAACTTGCCGCTGTCGGGTGACAAAACGTCGCGACCGGCCGCGTATGCCGAACGCCGTTCACGCGGCCGTCTCGTCGACGTTGGCGGCCGCCGGGATCAGCAGCACGGGCAGCGTCGCGTGGCGCACGCATTGCTCGGCGATGCTGCCGAGCACGAGACGGCGGAACCCGCGGCGGCCGTGCGTGCCGAGCACCAGCAGATCGGCGCCGAACGCTTTCGCGCCGTCCAGGATCAGCGACGATACGTCGTTGAGCGACGTCGCTTCGCTCCGACGCGTCTCGCCCTTCACGCCCGCTGCCTGCATCAGCGTCGCGAAATCCTTCGCGAGCGCGTCGCCCTGCGCGACGAGCTGGTCGCGCAGCACGGACGGATCGTAGCCGGGGACGTTGTAGTAGATCGCGGCGTTCTCGACGACGTAGAACGGTTGCAGCTCGGCGCCGTGCGATTTCGCGAGCGCCAGCGCGGCATCGAACGCATGGCGGGACGTGTCGCTGCCGTCGACGGCAACCAGAATACGCTTGTACATAGTGTCTCCGAGTGGCGGGTTGAAACGAAGTCGGCCGGATGGCCGATCGGGCGGGGCGATGCGAGATGCTGCGAGGCAGGGTAAACCAATGGCCGGGACTTTGCAGCGAGGTGCCGGTCGTGCCGCGCGGCGGTGCCGCCTCCGATTTTGCGGCGCACGCCATGCACAGGGTGCATGCAGTGACGTGCGGGACGTGTCGTGCGGCGTGGCCGCCGCCGTCGTCCGCATCGTCGGTGGAAACGTATGCGCGGGCAGCGTTGTCGCGCGCGGCACATGCGCATGCATGTGCATCGCCACGCGCGCCGATCAAAGCGACACCGCGCGACGGTCACGCGGATGCATCGCCCGCATCGCCATTCAATCGCAATCGCGCCGTTTCGACATGACCTCGATCAACGCATCTGCATCGGCGCGATTCACGGCGTGCATGAGACCGCCGGCGCCGTCGCGCGGAATCGTTCGTTCCTGCATCGCGCGGTTGCCGGTCCATGGTCGGCGCACCGTCGCGTGCGCCGATCCTCGGCCATCGGCTGTCGGCCGATACCGGTTGGCAAACGAACGATCGATTCAAACGCCGCGCCGGCTATCTCGGGACGGCCGTCAGCTCGAATACGCGCTCCGGCCGCCGCTGGTGGCCGGGCCAGTACGTGCTGCCGTACATCCGGTGGACGGGGCCGAACGGCGCATCGCTCATCGCCGGCGGTGCGTCGAAGCCTTTCTCGATCACCATGTATCCGGCACGCAGCGCGAACGCCGGATGGTTGCCGCCGGGGCGGCTGTCGAACCCGGCGAAGCCGTCGCCGGCTTCCGGCATCGCATTGACGAGCGACGCGTTGCTGCGCGTGATCTGGTCGGGCGAGATCGGCCCGCCGCCGGCGAGACGCGACGCCTCGCGGTTCTTGCCGTCGGTGTCGACCGTGCTGTCGTGCGTGTCGTCGTTGTCGAGCTCGATGCTGCGTGGGCGCAAGCGCTCGGTTTGACCGGATGATTCCATCGCGGCTCTCCTCGCGGCGAAGCGTTCCGGATCGAAGCAAATCCCGTTCCGGACATGACGGGAAAAGGCGCGCGGGCGATCGCCGCGGTCGCGCGACGCGCACTGATTTGTCGTGATTTATTTCAGCTAGAAGACGCGTTTTCTACAGAGTATGATTCTTTTCCTGCGAAGCGGCGACAGGGGATTGAGTCGCGCCGCCTCTGCCCGCGCCGGGGCGCTGCAGCACCCTTAAAGACGGGCAGTGAACAACAAAGCAAGGGACTAGAGGTGGCGGATTCATGCAAGCGACTACTGCCTTCACGCACCGCGGTTATCTGTTGAACTGTGCGCCCGCGCGTGCCAGCGACGGTTCATTCAAGCCCTACGTCGTGATCTCCCGATCGAGCGACGGAGAGCTCGTTGCGAACCGCTTTTTCCCGATCGAGCTCCAGTTCAACGACGAAGGCGACGCCATCGCGCACGCGCGCGACTGGGCCGTGCGATGGATCGACGCCAGCAGCATCACGATCTGACGCCGCCGCGATTCGGTGCCCTCGGCCGTCCGGCCGATCCCCGGCGTGCCGCTGCCGGGCACAAAACGCGGTAATCTTGCGGAACCCGTCACTTTATTAGCGGTCGTGCGACCGAGCGCGGCCGCCTGCATTGATATATGTCGACATCACCCGCCCGTCAGTGGGGCCTGGAAGAAATCGTCGCCGGCTTGCGTGAGTCGCGCGAGGAACTCCATCGCACGCGCCATCCGCGCGGCATCCGCGAACTGCCGTCACGCGATGCGATCTGCAAGATTGTGACCGGCCTGCGCGCTTCGATGTTTCCGACGCACTACGGCGCACCGGATCTGACCGACGAAAGCGTCGATTTCTACGTCGGCCACACGCTCGAAAGCACGCTGCGCATCCTGTCCGAACAGATCCGCCGCGCGCTGCCGTTCCTGCCCGAACATGCCGATACGCCGTTCGCCGAGCTCGACGAACGCGCGTTCGAGATCGCGCGCGAATTTGGCCGGCAGTTGCCGGCGGTCCGCGCGCTGCTCGTCAGCGATATCCAGGCCGCCTATGCGGGCGATCCGGCCGCGCAGCACATCACCGAGATCCTGCTGTGCTACCCCGGCGTGCTGGCGATGATGCACCACCGGCTCGCACACGCGCTGCACCAGCTTGGCGTACCGCTGCTTGCGCGATTCATCAATGAAATCGCGCACTCGGCCACCGGCATCGACATCCACCCGGGTGCGCAGATCGGCCCGAGCTTCTTCATCGACCACGGCACGGGTGTCGTGATCGGCGAGACGGCGATCATCGGCGAGCGCGTGCGCGTGTACCAGGCCGTCACGCTCGGCGCGAAAAGCTTCCCGGCCGATGGCGACGGTGCGCTGGTCAAGGGCAACGCGCGGCACCCGATCGTCGAGGACGACGTGGTGATCTACGCGGGCGCGACGATTCTCGGCCGCGTGACGATCGGGCGCGGTTCGGTGATTGGCGGCAACGTGTGGCTCACGCACAGCGTGCCGCCCGGCACGAGCGTCGCGCAGGGCAAGGTTCGCGAAGGCGGGAGCACCGAGAAGCCGTAACGCGGCGCGCGGGCACCGGCTGCCTGCTGCCGCGCGCGTCGGTCAGTGCTTGCTGTCGGGCGCGCGGTGCTTGTACAGCACGTCCTGGTCGACGCGGATCAGGTTCTGCCCCGCATCGACGACGAAATCCACGCCGTTGTACGCGTTGCCCGTCAGCATCAGGATCGCGCTCGCGACGTCGTCGGGGCCCGCGATGCGCGCGAGCGGCGTCGATGCGCGGCTCGCGTGTTCGAAGTCGGCCTGCGTCTGGTCGTCGCTCGGCAGCATCAGCCCGGGGAACACCGCGTTCACGCGCAGCACCGGCGCGGACGACAGCGCGAGCATCTGCGTGAGGTTGCCGAGCGCGGCCTTCGCGACCGTATAGCTGAAATGGTCGCGGTGAAAGTTTTCCTTGATCTTCTGGTCGACCACGTTCACGACGACACCCTGCGTACCGGCCGCGCGGGCCCGTTCGTAGAACGCGCGCGTGAGCAGGATCGGCGCGCGGCAGTTGACGGCCCATGCCTGGTCGAACGCCGCGAGGTCGAAGCTCGGGAAATGATCCTGCCAGAATACCGACGCGTTGTTGACGAGCACGTCGAGGCGCCCGAAGCGCGCATACACCTGGTCGATCAGCGCGGTGATCTGTTCGGCATCCGACAGGTCAGCCTGCAACGCAACCGAATCGTGCCCGCGCTCGGCGATCGCGCGGGCCGCGGCCTGCGCTGCATCGGCCGAACGGTCGTAGTGCACCGCGGTGCGATAGCCGTGCGCGGCGAAATACTCGGCGAACGCGCGCCCGGCCCGGCGCGCGGCGCCGGTCACGAGCACGACGGGCGCGTGCGCCGTTTGCTTCGTCGACTCCATTACGTATTCGTCAGGTTGACTGAAGAAGGATTCGCGACGATCGACAGGAATTCGCGCCGCGTCGACGGATCGGTGCGGAACGTGCCGAGCATGCGCGACGTCACCATCTCGACGCCCGGCTTGTGCACGCCGCGCGTCGAGATGCACTGGTGCGCGGCTTCGAGGATCACGCCGACGCCCTTCGGCTGCAGCACGTCGAACAGCGTGTCGGCGATCTGCACGGTCATCTTTTCCTGGATCTGCAGGCGCTTCGCGAACGCGTCGACGAGGCGCGCGAGTTTCGAGATGCCGACCACACGATGGTTCGGCAGATACGCGACGTGCGCGCGGCCGATGATCGGCACCATGTGGTGCTCGCAGTAGCTCTCGAAGCGGATGTCCTTCAGCACGATCATTTCGTCGTAGCCGTCGACTTCGCTGAACGTGCGCGCGAGGATGTCGCGCGGCTCCAGCGCGTAACCGGCGAAGAACTGCTCGTAGGCGCGCACGACGCGCGCGGGCGTGTCGATCAGGCCTTCGCGTGCGGGATCGTCGCCGGCCCAGCGCAACAGCACGCGAACGGCGTCTTCCGCTTCTTCGCGGCTCGGACGGGATGCGGCCGGCTCGGGCCGCGCGGACTTCTTTTTAGCCATCTATCTGCTCCATCGAATGCCGCCGCCGGGGCGGCGCGGAATCCGGGCATTGTTTCATGCTTTCGCAGGTCGCGTGCGCGGCCCGGCACTCACTTCGGCCATTCGTCCTGCTCGTCGTTGAACAGCGACGCGACGACGCCGCGCAGCCACGCCGTGCGCGGATCGTTGTGGTACTTGCGATGCCAGTGCTGCTTCAGGTCGAAGCGCGGCAGGGCGAGCGGCGGCTCTACGGGCACGATGAACGCGTGCTCGGCTGCATACGCATAGCCGATCGCATGCGGCACCGTTGCGATCAGGTCGGTGCGGCTCAGGATGAACGGCAGGCTCATGAAGTGCGGTGTCTCGAGCACCGCGCGGCGCTGCATGCGCTGCTTCGCGAGATATTTCTCGAGCACCTCCTGGCTGCGCCCTTCGGCACGCACCACCGCGTGCCCGCAGGTGAGGAACTGTTCGACCGTGAACGGCGGCGCCTGTTCGAACGGATGGCCGCGCCGCATCAGGCAGACGAACCGGTGCGTGAACAGCCGCTGCTGGAAGAAGTTGTTGCCGTCGAGATCGGGGAAGTAGCCGACCGCGAGATCGATCGACCCGGCTTCGAGGCCGCGACCGACTTCGTCGTGCGCGAGCGAGACCGAGCGCAGGTTCGCGTGCGGTGCGCGCGTCGCGAACGCCTGCAGCAGCTTCGGCAGGAACACGATCTCGCCCACGTCCGACAGCGCGATCGAGAACGTATGCGTGCTCGCGGCCGGGTCGAAGTCGTGCGGCGCGACGAGGCCGCGCTCGATCTGCGCGAGCGCGTCGCGGGCGGCCGGCAGCAGCGCGAGCGCGCGCGGCGTCGGTTCCATCCCGCGCGACGTGCGCACGAACAGCGGATCGCCGAAGTACTCGCGCAGCCGGCCGAGCGCCGTGCTCACGCGCGGCTGGCTGACGCCGAGCAGGTCGCCGGCACGGCTCACGTTGCGCGTGTCGTCGAGTGCGACGAGGTAGGGAATGAGGTTCAGATCGAGCGCTTCCATCACCGGGCCAGTATCTTGAAAACGTATACAACATATCTCCTGAATCGCGTTGCCGCATAGTCGGGAAAGCGCTCAAATGTGTTCGACGATTCGAATTAATGTTCAGGAGACGAACAATGCGCACCCAGGTCGCCATCATCGGCGCCGGCCCGTCCGGCCTTTTGCTTTCCCATCTGCTGCGCCTGCAAGGCGTCGATTCCATCCTCGTCGAAGCGCGTTCGCGCGAATACTGCGAGAACCGCATCCGCGCCGGCGTGCTGGAGCAGGGCACGGTCGACACGCTGAACGAGGCCGGCCTCGGCGAGCGGATGCGCCGCGAGGGGCTCGAACATCACGGCATCGAGCTGCTGTTCTCCGGGCAGCGCCATCGCATCGACCTGTCCGAATTGACCGGCGGGCGCGCGATCACCGTCTACAGCCAGCATGAAGTCGTGCGCGACCTGATCGCGGCGGGCGTCGAGCATGGCCACCAGATGCATTTCGAAGTCAGCGACGTCGCGCTGCACGACGTCGAAGGCGAACACCCGTTCGTCACGTTCAAGCATGCGGACGGCCGCGAAGACCGCATCGACTGCGACTACATCGCCGGCTGCGACGGCTTCCACGGCATCGCGCGCCAGACGATCCCGGCCGAGCGGCTGAACACGTTCGAGCGCGTCTATCCGTTCGCGTGGCTCGGCATTCTCGCCGACGCGGCGCCGTCGCTCGACGAGCTCGTCTACGCGCATCACGACAACGGTTTCGCGCTGTTCTCGATGCGCTCGCCGACGGTCACGCGCCTGTACCTGCAGTGCAAGCCCGACGAGGACCTCACCGAATGGTCCGATGCGCGGATCTGGGACGAACTGCACACGCGCTTCTCGAACGACACGGGCTGGACGCCGACCGAGGGCCGGATCACGCAGAAAAGCGTGACGCCGATGCGCAGCTTCGTGTCGGAGACGATGCAGCACGGGCGCCTCTTTCTCGCCGGCGACGCCGCGCACATCGTGCCGCCGACCGGCGCGAAGGGGATGAACCTGGCGGTGGCCGACGTCCGCGCGCTGTCCCGCGCGCTCGGCGCGCGCTATCGCAACGGCGACGCGACGCTGCTCGACACATATTCGGCGACCTGCCTCGAACGCGTGTGGCGGGCCGAGCACTTCTCGTACTTCATGACGAACATGCTGCACTCGTCGCCGGAAGACTCGCCGTTCGTCAATCGCCTGAAGTTTGCCGAGCTGAAATACGTGACGCGCTCGCGGGCCGCCGCGCAGTCGCTCGCCGAAAACTACGTCGGGCTGCCGTTCGACGACGCGACGCCCCCCGAGGGAACCCGCCTTGACAACGCGCTGTGCGCGACTCTATGATCGGCCCATCGTTCGCTAATCGAATCTAGGTTCGATTAGCGAACAAATACCGGGATCGAGATCGGCCCCGGCGCGACACGCGGTACGCGCGTGTCCCCTCGACAGGCCGCGCATCGAGCCGCGGGTTCGTATCAGGAAGAGACATGGTCAACAAGATTTTCGAATCGCTTCAGTCGGCGGTGGCCGACATCCACGACGGCGCGACAATCATGATCGGCGGCTTCGGCACGGCAGGCATGCCGTCCGAGCTGATCGACGCGCTGATCGAACAGGGCGCGCGCGACCTGACGATCGTCAACAACAACGCGGGTAACGGCGAGACGGGCCTCGCGGCGCTGCTGAAGGCGAAGCAGGTGCGCAAGATCATCTGCTCGTTCCCGCGCCAGAGCGATTCGCAGGTGTTCGACGGGCTGTACCGCGCCGGCGAGATCGAGCTGGAACTCGTGCCGCAGGGCAACCTCGCGGAGCGTATCCGCGCGGCGGGCGCAGGCATCGGCGGCTTCTTCACGCCGACGGGTTACGGCACCAAGCTCGCGGAAGGCAAGGAAACGCGCGTGATCGACGGCAAGCCGTATGTGTTCGAGACGCCGATCCACGCCGATTTCGCGCTCGTGAAGGCGTACAAGGGCGATCGCTGGGGCAATCTCGTGTATCGCAAGACCGCGCGCAACTTCGGGCCGATCATGGCCAGCGCCGCGAAGGTCGCGATCGTGCAGGTGTCGGAAGTCGTGCCGCTCGGCGCGCTGAACCCGGAACACATCGTGACGCCGGGCATTTTCGTCCAGCGCGTCGTCGAGGTGCCGCAGGCCGCGCATGCGGCCGAGCTGGCTGCCGAACATGCTGCATCGCAAGCCGCTTGAGGGAGATATTCAGATGAAACGACTGACCCGCGATGAAATGGCCAAGCGCGTCGCCCAGGACATCCCCGAAGGCGCGTACGTGAACCTCGGCATCGGCGTGCCGACGCTGGTGGCGAACCACCTCGACCCGAGCAAGGAAATCTTCCTGCACAGCGAGAACGGCCTGCTCGGCATGGGCCCCGCGCCCGCGCCGGGCGAGGAAGACGACGAACTGATCAACGCCGGCAAGCAGCACGTGACGCTGCTCACCGGCGGCGCATATTTCCACCATTCGGATTCGTTCGCGATGATGCGCGGCGGCCACCTCGATTACTGCGTGCTCGGCGCGTTCCAGGTATCGGCGAACGGCGACCTCGCGAACTGGCATACGGGTGCGCCCGATGCAATTCCGGCGGTCGGCGGCGCGATGGACCTCGCGATCGGCGCGAAGCAGGTGTTCGTGATGATGGAGCACCTGACGAAGCAGGGCGAGAGCAAGATCGTCGCGCAGTGCTCGTATCCGGTCACCGGTGTGCAGTGCGTGAGCCGCATCTATACGGATCTCGCCGTGCTCGACGTGACGGCCGGCGGGCTGGCCGTGAGCGAGATCTTCACCGACCTGTCGTTCGACGAACTGCAGAAGCTGACCGGCGTGCCGCTGATCGACGCGACGCAAAAGGCGGCTGCCTGAACCGCAGGCGTGCCGGCGCGTGCGCTTGCGCGCATGCCGGCACGCTTGGGTGGACAATAGGCGCACGCCGTTTCCCCAATCTGATGCCATGCTCGAAGACAGCGCCCGCCTGACCTCCCTCATCTGCGGCACCGAGCCGCTCAACCGGATCTGGTCGCCCCGCGCGACGATCCAGCGGATGCTCGACGTCGAGGCCGCGCTCGCGCGTGCGCTCGCCGCGCAGCAGGTGATTCCCGCCGCCGCGGTCGCGCCGATCGAGCGCGCGTGCGACGCAAGCCGGCTCGACGCCGACGCGCTCGCGCACGGCGCGGCGCTCGGCGGCAATCTCGCGATTCCGCTCGTGAAGCAGCTCACCGCGCAGGTGAAGGCCGACGACCCCGAGGCCGCGAAGTTCGTGCACTGGGGGGCGACGAGCCAGGACATCATCGATACCGCGACCGTCCTTCAGCTGCGCGACACGCTCGACGTGCTCGAGCCGATGCTCGACGAAGCGTGTGCGTCGCTCGCGGCGCTCGCGCGCACGCATCGCGCGACGCCGATGATCGGCCGCACGTGGCTGCAGCAGGCGCTGCCGATCACGCTCGGCCTGAAATTCGCGCAATGGCTCGACGCGCTGCTGCGCCATCGCGCGCGTTTCGCCGAATTGCGCGAACGCGCGCTCGTGCTGCAGTTCGGCGGCGCGGCCGGCACGCTCGCGAGCCTGCGCGAGCACGCGGCCGGCGTCACGGCCGCGCTGGCGGCGGACCTGAAGCTCGCCGCACCGGCCGTGCCGTGGCACACGCAGCGCGACCGCATCGCGGAAGCCGCATCCTGCTTCGGGATGCTGACGGGTACGCTCGGCAAGATCGCGCGTGACGTGTCGCTGCAGATGCAGACCGAAGTCGGCGAGCTCGGCGAACCGGCCGCCGCCGGCAAGGGCGGCTCGTCGACGATGCCGCACAAGCGCAACCCGGTCGGTTGCGCGGCGGTGCTTACCGCCGCGGTGCGCGCGCCGAACCTCGTCGCGACGGTGTTCGCGGGCATGGTCCAGGAACATGAACGTGCGCTCGGCGGCTGGCAGGCCGAATGGGACGCGCTGCCCGATCTCGCGCGCCTGACCGGCGGCGCGCTTGCGCAGATCGCCCAGATCGTCGCGGGCCTCGACGTGAACACCGAGCGCCTTGCCGCGAATCTCGACCTGACGCGCGGGCTGATTCTCGGCGAAGCGGTGATGCTCGCGCTCGGCGACAAGATCGGCCGGCTCGACGCGCATCACGTCGTCGAGCATGCGTCGAAGGAAGCCGTGCGCACGGGCTCGACGCTGTTCGATGTGCTCGCCGCCGATGCGACCGTGTCGGCGCACCTGTCGCGCGACGCGCTCGCGCGGCTGCTTGATCCCGCTCATTACGTCGGCGAGGCGCAGGCCTGCGTCGACGCCGTGCTCGCGCTGCACGCGGGCACGCAATAACCAGGAGAACCTCGATGCCTTTCGCCACTGTCAACGGCGTGAAACTGCATTACCGGATCGACCGTGCCGCGCGCGACGACGCGCCGTGGCTCGTCTTCTCGAACTCGCTCGGCGCCGACCTGCAGATGTGGGCACCGCAGATCCGTCCGCTCACGCAGCACTTCAACATCCTGCGCTACGACACGCGCGGCCACGGCCATTCCGACGCACCGGCCGGTTCGTACACGATCGAGCAGCTCGCCGGCGACGTGATCGGCCTGCTCGACCACGTCGGCATCGATCGCGCGCATTTCTGCGGGATCTCGATGGGCGGGCTGACGGGCGCGGCGCTGGCCGCACGCTTCCCGTCGCGCATCGTGCGCGCGGTGCTGTCGAACACCGCGGCAAAGATCGGTTCGCCGGAAGTGTGGGCGCCGCGCGCGCAGAAGGCACGCGCCGAAGGAATGGCCGCGCTCGCCGACGCCGTGCTGCCGCGCTGGTTCACCGACGCATTCGTCGAGCGTGAGCCGCGCCTGTTCGATGCGATCCGCGACACCTTCGTCCATACCGACAAGGACGGTTATGCGGCGAACTGCGACGCGCTGAATGCCGCCGACCTGCGCGAAGAGGTGAAAGGCATCGCGCTGCCGGTGCTCGTCGTGACCGGCGCGAAGGACATGTCGACGCCGCCCGACCAGGGCCGCGCGCTCGCCGCCGCGATTCCGGGTGCGCAGCACGTCGAATTCGACGCCGCGCATATTTCGAACATCGAGTGCACCGACGGCTTCAACCGCGCGCTGCTCGATTTCCTGACCGCGTGAGGCACCGGCGATGAACGACCAGGAACGTTACGAAGCAGGGATGACGGTGCGTCGCGCGGTGCTCGGCGACGCGCACGTCAATCGTTCGATCGAGAACCGTACCGAGGTGACCGACGAATTCCAGAACCTGATCACGCGTTATGCATGGGGCGAGATCTGGACGCGCGACGGCCTGCCGCGCCATACGCGCAGCCTGCTGACCATCGCGATGATGGTGGCGCTCAATCGCGGCGAGGAGCTTGCGCTCCATCTGCGCGCCGCGCGCAACAACGGCGTGACCCGCGACGAGATCAAGGAAGTGCTGCTGCAGACCGCGATCTATTGCGGCGTGCCGGCCGCGAATTCCGCGTTCCATCTCGCGGACAAGATCTTCAAGGAACAGGACGCGGCCGCGTAAGACGGTCGGTCAGGCGCGGCCGGTTGAGGGCGGCCGCAACCGATCGCGTGGCCCGCTGTCGCAAGCGGGCCGTCGACGACGGAATCGATGAACGCGCCGGCAGAGCATCGGCGCACGGCACACCGGATGATTGGTGGACGAACAAAGGAAGGGCGCGGCTGCCATGCCGTATTGCTCATACATTATTAGCGTTGCATGGGACCGGAGTGAGCGCTGACGCGCCAACGCCGGTCGACCACGACGCATGGGATCCAGGTAGGCGCCAAGGCGCCAGCTTGGATCGACACAGGAGACTAGCGATGAATCGCGCACCCGTGGTCGATGTCCAGACCTTCATCAACGAGCAGCCGTTCGGCGGCTTTCAATGGCTCGTGTTCCTCATGTGTTTCGTGATCGTGCTGCTCGACGGCTTCGATACGGCCGCGATCGGCTTCATCGCGCCGTCGCTGCTCGGCGAATGGAACCTCACCAAGCCCGATCTCGCGCCGGTACTCAGCGCCGCGCTGTTCGGCCTCGCGTGCGGCGCGCTCGTGTCGGGCCCGCTGTCCGACCGGCTCGGCCGCCGTTCGCTGCTGCTCGGCTCGGTATTCCTGTTCGGCGTCGCATGCCTGATGTCCGCATTCTCGACGACCATCGGGCATCTGACGATCCTGCGTTTCATCACCGGCGTCGGGCTGGGCGCGGCGATGCCGAACGCGGTCACGATGATGGGCGAGTTCTGTCCGGACAAGCGCCGCGCGACCGTGATCAACCTGATGTTCTGCGGCTTCCCGCTCGGCGCCGCGTTCGGCGGTTTCCTGGCCGCGTGGATGATTCCGCATTTCGGCTGGCGCAGCGTGCTGATCCTCGGCGGCGTGACGCCGCTGCTGCTCGGCGTGCTGTTGCTGCTGAAGATGCCGGAATCGGTGCGCTTCATGGTCGCGAGCGGCCAGCATGTCGACAAGATCCGCGCAACGCTTGCGCGCATCTCGCGCGAAGCGCTGAACGCCGGTTCGTTCGCGATGACCGAAGCCGCGCCGCAGACCGGCAGCAAGGGCCTCGGCGTCGTGCTGTCGCGCTCGTACATCGTCGGCTCGGTGATGCTGTGGCTCGCGTACTTCATGGGGCTCGTGATCTTCTACGCGTCGATCAACTGGATGCCGATCCTGCTGAAGGATGCCGGGCTGACGCCGAAGAGCGCGACGCTGATCTCCGCGCTGTTCCCGCTCGGCGGTGTGGGTGCCGTGCTGTGCGGTGTGCTGATGGACCGCTTCAACGCGAACCGCGTGATCGCCGTGTGCTACGCGCTGACGGCCGTCAGCGTGTATGCGATCGGGCAGGCGGCCGGCAACGTCGGGCTGCTCGTGCTGGTCGTGTTCGTGGCCGGCGTGCTGATGAACACCGCGCAATCGTCGATGCCGGCGCTCGCCGCCGCGTTCTATCCGACCGAGGGGCGCGGCACGGGTGTCGCGTGGATGCTCGGCGTCGGCCGCTTCGGCGGGATTGCGGGATCGTTCCTCGTCGCCGAGCTGACGCGCCGGCATTTCTCGTTCGCGGGCGTGTTCGCGACGATCGCCGTCGCGGGCTTGCTCGCGTGTGTCGCGCTGCTGATCAAGCAGATGGCGCGGCCGCACGGCGTGACGCAGCCGGCAGGCAAGATCGAATCGCTCGGGCATTGAGCGAAGCGCGGGCCGGTGCGATGCGCCGGCCCGCCGATACGGCGGCCGTCGGGCCGCCGGTTATTCTTCCGCGTCGTGTTCCTTCACGAAGTTGCGCAGATACGCGCGCAGCGCAGCCTCCCGGCTGCGATGATCGGAGAGGTTCGCGGCGCCCATGTCTTCCTCTTCGCCGAACATCGTCGGCGGTGCGCAATAGATGCCGATCTCGATGTCTTCGCGCAACACACGAATCTCGTGCGTGAGCGGGCGATACTCGGCGATCCAGTGCATCCCCTCGATGTGTTCACCCGCCCTCAGCAGTGGCTTCATCGGCACTCTCCCGGCAGCAGCGGCGCAACCGGCGAAGCGGTTGCGCGCGCCCGTACCAAAAGGGTACGCCTGCATGGCACGAATCTCAACGGGCGCGCTGTGAGCGCTCACTGCGGCAGCAGGTGCGCGATCAGGGGGTACAGCGACAGGATCAGCAGCACGGCCATCGTCATGTTGAAGAGGCGCAGCGCGCGGGGATTCGACAGGAAGCGGCGCAGGCCGAGCCCGAACGCGGCCCACAGGCTGATGCACGGAAAGCCGATCAGAATGAATACGACGGCCATCCACGCGGCGTTCATCCCGTAGTCGCCGGACAGGCGGATCGTCGTCGCGGCGGTCAGCACCATCATCCATGCCTTCGGATTGATCCACTGGAAAGCGGCGGCTTCGATGAACGTCATCGGCCGCGGCTTGCCGCCGTGCGCCTTCACTTCGCCCGACGTGCCGATGCGCCACGCGAGGTACAGCAGGTACGCGACGCTCGCGACTTCGAGGATCGTATAGAGCAGCGGCAGGCGCTTGAATGCTTCGCCGAGGCCGAAGCCGACACAGAGCATCAGGATCGCGACGCCGGTGCTGATGCCGAACAGGTGCGGCATGGTGCGGCGGAAACCGAAATTGACGCCGGACGCGAGCAGCATCGTGTTGTTCGGGCCGGGCGTGATCGACGTGACGAGCGCAAACAGCATGCCGGCGGGCAGCGCGCTCAGGGTGAGGAATTCCATCGCGGATTCTCCATTCTGTTCTGGACTGGGATGGAGGTCAGTTTAGCGACGGTTTTCTGTACAGTACCGGTACAGTTTGATTGACGATTGCCGGTACGGGGTTTGATCGCCCGCGCGCTGGCGCGAGATAGCGCTGTTGTTTCTCAAAAAAGATGTCCGCAGTCTCAATGAGTTGTCTTTGAATAAAAATTCGCATCGGCTGCGAAACTTCGGCGTATTTGCAAATTTATTTCTATTTTCGATATTTTTATTCTGAAATTCAATGAAATTGGAAATCTATCACTTCGTCGAAATGGAAGAGGTGCGAGCGGTGGCTATGGACAAGGGGATTATGGGGTGATGAGAGCGGCGTCGTGTGGTTGCTATGCGGTGAGGCGGCCGATGCTTCTAAAATGGCAACGTGCCAGTCTGATGATAGTCAGCTAACCCGCGACAAGGCCTTTGTGAACATTCAACGATGACAACGAAAAAAAGCAGCGAAACGTTCGATCCAAGATTCCGGGTAGCATACGTGCACTGCAATAGTCTGATCGACCGAAACCCGGGCGTGAGGTATCGACTGGCCGTCTTGCGCCAGGCGCGCGCCGAGCGACTATCGCGCTGAGTTACGTACGACGTGATCAGCCTTCATCCGTGCTACCGTCTCTGAAACGGAACGGGGGAGAATTCGATGGACGTCGGCTGGTTTCTGCACGAGCGGGTGAACTTCATCCGTCAACTCTACAAAACGTCAGCGGCGCCGTACGCGCAGCGCAAGGATCAGATCGAGCGGGGTGTGGACCCGTTCGAGCCGCCGTACAGCGAGGACGGGGAGCCGCCGTTTCAAGTTGAATGGCAAGAGGCTGACGATTCGCTGCACGTGCTTGGTTACTCATGCGTTTCCATGCTTTCGGACACGTTGAAAATCTTCTTCGATACGTGGAAACGTCTGACGGGCCTCGCCGTCGATGACGAGACGGCGAAGGTAATGAAAAAGCGCGGTTTCGTCGCCGGCTATTGCGCCCTGTTCGAGACGCATCTGGGGGTTCACCTCGACGACAGCGGGATAGACCTCGAACTGCTCGAGCAAGTGGTGCTTGTGCGCAACCGTGTGCAGCACCAGAATTCACTCACAATGAATCGCCCTAGCCATTCCACGCGAGAACTCGCTCGCCTGAAAAGCCCATTCTTTCTCGACGAGTTCGAACGAAACCTCCTCTCAGACGTTGACATGAACCGGGATAGCGTCTGGTTGATGGCGCCGCGGATTGCGGTGACCGGTGATCACTTGATGAGCGTGCTGGACGCCGTGGACCGCCTCGCCGATTGGATGGACGAAGTGATCGAGCCGTTCCGCTACCGACGGAATCGCCGACCACAGGCGACCTTGTGACGACGCCGTGCCGCCAACGCTTTAACCGTATAGATATGGACAAAAATTCGAGCACCTTCCCCGTCGATGTGAATACCGATAACAAATTAATCAAGGCCTATCTGGGCCGTGGAGAAAATTGGCATCTCAACGCGTGCGTTGGCAAAAACACTGGATCGTTTGACAACTCAATAGGCTACGCCGACGGGTTCAAGTCCGCTGCCGAGGTGATGCTGAAGCTTCTGGGTGTAGCCAAGCCTGCTGCGGCGGATGAGCATTGGGGGGAAAGTCTGTTAATCGATACGCTCGTCTATCCGATCTGCTACTCCGCCAGACACCATGTCGAGTTGGCACTCAAGCGCGCTCTGCCACGGGCGTGGAAGATCTTCAAGATGCGATCGCCAAACTCATCGCACGGCCTCTCGAAGCCGCAGGCAACGGAACTCACACACAGCGTACTGGACGTGTGGTCAGACCTTGATGCGATCTGCAGCAAAGCTGCAGATCAGAGACTGAGCGTACTCGTGGAGAATTTAAAACCGTACGTTATTGGAATCGATGAGATCGACAAATCCGGTCAAACGTTCAGATATGCCTCAAATGCTGAGGACTCGAGTCTTCATCTAAGTGATACTCCGCATATCAACCTCCAATACTTTGCGGAAGGATACGCTGAACTGTGTGAGTTGCTCGAGGAACTAGAGCGTTGTCTTGATGCGCTGGTGTTTGAGTACTCGACGGGCACTTTTACCAGCAAGCTGAATCGTGAACAGCTTGTGGTGATCGCTAGCCGATTGCCACCTCGTGGCCAATGGGGAAGTGCCGCTTTCATTGAAGCGAGAGACGATGTCTGTTCAACCTATAAGCTGGGCTCCAGGGACTTTCAAAGGGCTTGTAACATTATCCAGAAAACAAGATCACTCGCCCTTCTGATTGACGTGTCGATCCCCGTCGATGGTTTGGATCGGGACACCTTCCTGCGCCTGCATAGTGCCTCGAAGGGTTGTGAGTCTGCCTTGGCATCCTTGGATCTGCGGGAGCGTTCAATCATCTTTGGGCTTCTGGAGACCGGATCACCTTCCGTGTATCCGGAGCAGTTCGAGTTCTTCTTGACGCCTCGGCCAACCGATGATGATGCGGCTTGCCAGTTCGATGTCGAACGCGAGCCTGCCTATCTGGCAAGACGCGTCTGTGCTCGACCTGACTTAGTGGAGCGCGCGCTTTCTAATCTTGGACTAGTCGATTTGCTGACTGAATTTCGCGGCATCTTCAATGAGGAGATTGAGAGATTACGAGAAATTCGTGACTCCAGCCAAGACGTTGATTTTTCTGAGCAATTCGGAAAGCTGTTTGACAAAAAGCGTACTGATGACGACGATCAGGTCTATCTGTAGACGCGGTCCACGTACGCCCCTCAGCGCACCTAGACCATCTCTTTGAAAACGCAATTTCAGTCGCGCCGAACGGTCGAATCTGCACCACTCGTTGTCCAGTGCTATTGGTAGGATGCGGCCCTAGGCAGAAGTGACCCACGTCGACTTGTCGAACGTAAATGCGAGTGGACGTCTGGGGCCCCATTCGCGTTCCGCAAGCCCTAGATCGATCGTTCCTAGGAAAAGTGCGAGGTTCCAACCACCGCGATGGACGGAGCTCCTGTATGCAATTCCGTCCAGCGCTCCGGCTTTAAACAAATGGTCACGCATGAACTCAGTAACAACCTGTGAGGGCAGGTAGTCAATATGAACCTGCTCGTCCCGCGCGACCGGCTTCATGATGTCGTCGGCAAATTCATGCAGGAATTTGAGCGTCAGGGCTGGTGCGCGTGCGGAATCGGAAAACACGCCAGGCACAGGTGGTAGGCAGCGAAGATCTAGAATCCGTATCGAGCGCGCCGTGCGCCAGCGCCCTACCTTTGCTTGTTCCGTGCGAGTTTCCTTTAGAGCTGTCGCCTGCGACGATGCGAGATATAGCATTGGGATACCGGCAGGATTCATGCGATTGCTTTGACGAGCGAGGTGGGCTGGAGGTGGGCCAAAATTCGATGCCCCGACGCGCTGCCCCTTCTGAAGATCTGGCCGAGCACGCCAAAATCCCAATCCGGGAGGAATCTCTGTTATCAAACCGAGGTCTTCACTCGCATGAGCGATGCTACTCAACAGTGATGCCGGAGTGAACGAGTCTTGGTCGTCCCTACCGCTGGCGTGAAAAAAGAACCTCCGTTCGTGCTTTACTGTCGAGCAGAACGATTCCCAACTGCTCCACAACGCATGGTCAAGGTCAAGCGCGCCGACATCGAAGTCGCACCAAGGCTCATCAGTCATGGCGCCCGCAATAGCAGAGTTCAGCCTTCCGCTATAGTCTCGAGGAAAATCCAACCCGACCTTGGCGAGCATGTCCCACGAATCCCAGTGCTCCCCTAAATATCCCCCTTCCGCTGAACAATACCCAAGTTGATCAACCGCTCTACCGTAGTAACGCCTAAGGCATTCTTCGATGCGATTCACAATTTTGTGGAACTCCGCTGTTGGGGAGTCAAACTTGTTGCAGACGCAGCAGCCACGGGGGCCATCTTGGTTCCGAACCCAAGCACGCAAGTCATGATCGGAGAAGCAAGAGGAGCAAACGCGATCCAGGCTCATGGGTAGATTGATAAATGCAGAATGACTGATCGGAATTGGGGGGGGCAGTACGCCGCCATCGTATCTCACGATGCCACGAGTACCTAGCTGTCCTTGCGCGCGTGAACAACTAGTTGAAGAGGAGTCCGCATACGATTGCTTGTGCGGGAGCTTATCCGGCTCGTTCCTCCGCAGATGGGGCACGGGCGGTGCTACCTAGCTCATGCCCCTAAGATCGCGCTGCTGTCCGATTCAGCATATACAGTTTGTCTCGGCCAAACCTGAGCGGTCCGGGCGTTGCGTCCATCCGGTCAGCAGTTGCCATGATCCCCATCAAGTACTCACGGGTGTCCAAGACTCTCGGCAAAATCAGTCAAGGGCCTAAGCGAGACCACGGACGGTTTCGCATCCAGTACTTAAAGCATCTGCAGCAACGCGGGTGCGTGCTGTCGGGCATCAGGAAGACGCGCGAGCACCCATTGACGGCGCGTTTGAGGCGCGAGGATGTCCGGTTGGCGTTGCAGCCGCGCAATGGCGATAGCGATCGAGTCGGGCGGGCTGGTTAGCAAAAGGTTCTGCATGCCCGAGCGACAAAGCTGACTTTTGGCACCAAGCAGATGCCTCGGATCGGATGGGCGCCACTCCCACAGTAACTGCGCGGCATGGGGGCCGAGCTTATCGTGATCGAGCAGCGACTCCAGATCCGCGGCGATGTCAGGACCGAATCGCAGTAGAAATCCTGGCGCTTCCCAGTCCGCCAATATGAATCGGCTGTCGTGCATGACGAGTCGGATAAGTGCGCGTTTAAACCGCGCCGAGAGAGCATCGGGCTGTAGGCACAGAAAACGTATGTCTTCTTCACTCAGCCGGCTCAGTTCGGCATCGGCATCGTCTTCGAGGCGGGCCATCACACGATCGAGTAGTGCCGGCTGTTTCGAATCAGCACGCTTTGATCGGGGAGATTTGCCCATGAACCGATTCCAGGGCACCCCAGTGCGAGACTCTAATTCGAGGCATCGGATGAGGGATGGCCACCATGTTTGCGCCATCGTTCGCTCCGAAGTCGTGCCCCATGAATCGACGAGATCGCACAGTGCCGATTCGGCCGCAGGTATGCCGAGGATGCCGTACCACCAACTGACATCCACTGGCCACTTGCCCGCTGCCGCGTGTGCGAGCAACGCGATCTGAAACACGGAAGGCATATTGTCGTATTGCGGTGGCGTTGTCTGATTTTTCATCCACCGCGCAACAACCGACAGAAAGGCTCGCAGCGGTGTCGCGAGATTGCCCCAGCGTTCGGTCGTACTGCCTTGCTCGTAACGTTCGGGCATGGTCAGGCGCTCGTCCATGCGGTCGGGCTGCTCTGTAAGCCAGCCTGGGAAGAACCAGCTATGTTCCCAACCTGCCACCGGCGGGGCAGCAAGACTCCAGGCCCAGCACACTGCGATCCATTCGAGTTGTACATCGTGGGTCGCAAGCGAGCGCGAAATTGGCAGCGCGAGGCCGCGGTCACAGTGGGCTTGCCTAAGCGCAAGGTCTGCCAGAGCGAATTGGCTTTCGTGGACGGGGTCCGCGCGGATCAGGCGCCGACCGATCGCAACAAACAAAGCCTCGATCGCGCCGCGCGCCTCGACCATGTCCGAATCACGGTCAAGTTGTGCTGGGAGCCGGTCGAGCACGTCGATCTCTACAGCGTCGAGCGCTGCATCCAGCAGGAGCCGGCGCTGAGCATCAAAACAGGCTGGCGCCCACGAAGCAGTCTGGCCCTCGCGCAAAACACTGTCGAGATGTTCTCGGAGCAACAATCGTGTTGCGATCGGATTTGCGAAGTCAAACCCGTTCCCGATTCGCACGATGATCTTCTTGTCCGTCAGTGACTCTAAATCGTGCTGCCGGTCGCTCAAAGCATGCCACTCGCTTTCATCGATGCCACCGAGCCACGGCAGGTCCCAGCGTTTCCAGCGTGCAGAGATCAATTGTCGAAGCAATTTCAATTGCGTCTTGTCACGACCGAACAGCAACTGCAGCAGATCCGAAGCTCGCCTCTTACTGGACAGAGCCTCATCTAGTGGTTGTTGAGCATAGCCATCGATCGCATGACACAGAACCAGTATCTCGTAGACATTGGAGAACCATTGCGCGTCACGGTCGAATTTATCTAGTAGCGTACGTGCCAGATCATAGTTGAACGCTGTGCCGACCTCGTGCTCATTGAAATGCCGCTCGAGCCATTGAAGCATCAACGCACGCCAGTCGCGCTTCAACTTCCAGATCCACTTTTCGACTGGTAGGGGAGCAGCTTGATACCCGGATGCCGACGGACTCACGGAGTCGAAGACGTTGCAGCGTTCTTGCGCGCTGGCATTGATGTCAGGAGATGGCACGGAAAGCGGCGATACGATCAGTCGCGGTGACCCAGAGCGGTGCATTCCGACGAGCTGCAAGACGTCATCGTAAGAAGCCGACTCGCACACGAGTATGAGGGGCGACGTGTCCAGTAGCCGGTCCAGATGGGTGCCGATCGCGTTTCCGAGGCTGGGTGTGGCGAGCAGTTCTCGACGGCCAATGGCGGCGAGCCGGCGCGTGAGCATCTCATATTCGACGGCGTCTTCGACCTGTAGCCACTGGATCTTCTCGGGCGCAAACCCAGCGCTCTCGAACCAGAATTGCAGCGCGGGCCTGTCGCGATATCGGTCGTGGTTCGAATGCGGGCCGGGCTGCGCCAGCGTCGGTTCGCCGATTTGCCACGTTTCGTGGCGGCGGAAATCGAGTGGCGGCACCTCTGGGAATGCCGGAAAGCTGAAGATATAACGACTCGCGGCTCTTCGGGTCTTGAGTTCGCTCGCTTCCATTCTGAGCACCTCGAGTAGACGGTCCAGGCAAGCTTTCCGCTTTTCCCACCAGACGTTTTCACCCTTGTCGAGCGCGCCGATTCGCGCGCTGAGGCTGCGCGGCGTCATGCTAGCGAATTCGCGACGCGACTTCACAAGTTCGGCTGCGAAGGCGTCGATGGAGCGGAACTTTCTTTTTATGCGTATTGCGATCGGCTTGTCCATTTGATGGTCTCCGCGGCCATTGAGTGATTGTCGCCGGCAATGGTATTCGCGGCCGTTGCGCACTGACAAGTGCACATAATTTTGCACTAGTGCGAATTGTGTGCACGGGCTTTGCAAACGTGCAGACTGAGGGGCAATAATCCGCTTGCGTTCTGGCCGGTCCCGGTCCGCGCACTTTCCCAAACCCAACGACCTGCCAGAGGCTGGTCAAATTGCAAAGGAGATCACCATGTGGGGAGAATTGCTGAAGGCAGTCGTCGTGACCGTCGTAACCGTGGTTGCGGAGAAGATCGTCGAGGCTGTCAAGGAGAGTTGATCCAAGTCTGGTCGGACGTAACGCACCGGCGATGCACCGGTGCGTTACGTCGCCAGATACGTCGTCATGTCGGTCAACAACCGCTCGTCGGCTGTTTCGCTCCCGACGTAAAGCTTGCTGTTCGTCAGGCCAGCGCTTTGCCTCGGGCTTCATTCGAACTCGCGGTCGCCTGCGAGGCGTCATGCCGAGACGATCGACGCCGCGCTCTTCGAGTCCCTCAAAGACGCCGGGAACTGGTCGAAACCACGGGGCAGCGTTGAGTTGCAGGCTAGATCAGGATCCATGGCAGATTGCTCGATGCACACTATTTGCAAATTTATGGCACAACCAGTTCGACGCCGCCGGGTGCTGAGACGTACATTCACGACACTGCTTGTCGCCAAGCTCCTTTGAGACGCCCAGGCAAGGCCGTGACATTCCCAAAGACGACTTTTCTGAGAATTTCGGTGGCCAAGGACATCTTTTCTGAGACGAGAAGCATGCGGCATTCTCAGAAAAGATGTCCAAGTCCTTGATCTGTCTAGGGGGGCCAAAGACACCTTTTCTGAGAGCCCACAAGCGCTTGCATGGCCGTGGTATAGCGCGCATTCTCGTGACGTTCGATGTGCGTGACCGATGGTTTTGCTCCGACTCCTTACGCTTCCCCCTGTCCGCACAGCTAAGCAGAAGGCTCACCACGACGATCCTGCGCACGAACGTCGAAGCTGCGAACTTCGCGCGTCAACCGAGCCTCCCTCCGAGGTTTGATCCGCCAGTTCCGTGCGCGAGAGATGCCGTCGGCGGCAAGCCTGCGGGTTGTCGTCCGGTCCTCGTATAGGGCGGCCGACGATGAAATTCAGTCACCGCGACGGTCCTGAAATTTGAAATTCTCTTTTGGGAACCGGCATGCCTAAGCAAACCGCACTGAAGCCAACCACGCCCGCCAGCCACAGCGATTACGTTGACGTGAAAAAGGCGCGTGCCTTGGCACTGAAGCGCGCGGACAGCGAGCGTGCCGAGAAGCGGCGCGAAAATGACGCCCGCATCGATGTCAACGCGAGCAAGTGGCGTTATATCTGTCAGGAGAGTTAGATGGCGAATAGCACCGTGACGCTCAACTTTCCGAACCCCAGTCGCTCCTACGACGCTTCCAGACACTGTGTGTGTTTCTGGGGCTACGACAATTCTCGCGAGATTACCTTTCTGGTCGACGATGCGATGCTGGCGAAACTGAACTCCGACATGGATTCTGGCGAGCCCGCCTTGCTTGCGGCCTTCGACCGCAATCGCGACCGGATTCTGGGACTCGCCCGAGACCTTTACAAGGGAGGACCTCAGAACCGGTACACGATCTCGTGAGGTCGGCCCCCGTTTGCACGCGTACCCTACGTGCGTCTTCTTTCTGACCTGCACTCGCCGCGTGTGCGGGTATTCCGGGGCTGAGGGGGCATGGATCGGTCGAAGGATGCGCTGCTTGATTATCACGAACGCAACAAGCACCGTCTCGACTTCTACGCTCCTGCCGGACCCGCATCCATGCCATCCCGCCCGTACGGCAGCGTACCGACTTCAGACGCCCGCACGCGCAAGCTGACACATGACGCACGGACTGCAGATCGGCCGCAGACTTCATCGAGATGTAAACGCTGCGATCGAAGTGGGCCGTCGCGATCCGTATCGCTTGCGCAGTTTTATCTCGACTCGGGCGGCGCGAGCCAATCAATGACGAAACCGGGGTTGTGGAGGGAGCATGTTGATGAACGATTGCCCGAAATGGGAAAAAAACGCGAAGGACGAGCAGCAAGAACAGGCGGAGGCACGCGCGACCGACGATGGCATGCCCGTGGTTCACCCGGAGCGGCAGAGAAGCCGTGCCCATTCGTGGAAAGCCGTTACACCCAGGCAGCGTATTTCCGATGCAAGGAAGCGTCTGGGCATGGGTTTTCTGCCGAACCTGTAGCATATGTGTAGCAAAACTCCCCGCTCTCAAACAGAACGTGGAGCCGCCCCAGCAAGGCGGAACTCGAAGCCGGCCAAGCGCCGGCTTTTTACTTTGGCGTGTCGCTCGTGACGACAAACGGCGCATGCATCACTGTCCCGCATCGGTGAAGCGACGCAACCCGGGCAGATGAATTCGCCGAGTCGCGTTCGGCAGCTACGCCAACACAGGTTCGTGGCAGGAGGATCGCAACGCTGGGTGGCCAATTCCTTCCGTACACTCGGCCACCAACGCTTCGCGGCTCATATGGCGCGATTTCGCCACTGCATCGATCTTTTCGGCGAGCTGCTTGGGGAGGCATGGCAAGACCAGCACCGAAGACGTCGGCCGGGCGATATCAATGAACCTCCAGATGCAAAATTGGTGCCGCTACGCGGAGCAAAGCGATGTCACCGCCATCGACGATTTTTCGGACTGGATGCCTTCGCAAACACACCTCGTTTCGAATAGGCTGCTGAGCGCGCCGTCTGCAAGGAATGCGCACGTTGGTGCAGTCAGAGAGTGGCCAGTATCCGGAGTTGATGTTCGCTTTCGGCCCCGCGAACCAGTGCGTAGGCCCGCATCTCCATGCGCTCAAGGAGCGGAATGGATTCCGAGCCGGAAAAGTCGCTCCATACGTCGTCCGCGATCGAGGTCGGCGCGCCGCGGGCTCTCGCGAACGCTCGCAGGAGAGGGCTTGCCGCGCGGCGCAGCACGAGGCGGTCAGCGTTCAGAACATACGGTGGGCAGTCAGTCCGTAAAACGAGGTAGTACGGAATCGCATTGCGATCACTTTGCATGGTGGCGATACCGGTGAGGAAGAATGCGTGCGTTCAGCTTCTCGTGTCGTCGTGGCCGACCGCTGCGTTTGACCGAACTACATGTCGATGACCGAAGCTCCACTCACCTTTCCGTCGATGATGTCCTTTCCCTGCTGCCGGGCGGCACGCCTTGCCATACCAAAGTCGGAGTATGTATGCGGTTGGCCCAGCCTGAAAATACGGCTCGCTGCGGAGGTTGCTATCGCGCCCGGGCGGCATATCCGTACCGCGATGTCATACCCTTCGGCGTAACGGGAATGCCCGTCAAAGCGACTGAATGTACGGGCGAAGACGAGGGGATGAAGTTCGTACCCCTTGTAGAGAAGAAGCAGGTGTGTCGACATGATGGCCACTCCGCAGGGGGCGACTTGCTATACGCTCGAACGAGCTTTTCATTTCCGCCGCCGCAGCCGGCTTAGCAGGTCAAGCGCCACCGTGTCAGCGTCGTTGTTGATCATTTCCGCTCGCAACAGCAGACCGCCAACACGGACGGCTGCATCCCAACTGTCTTCCGTCATTGCCTGATGGTTGCGTGCAAGTTGCTCGGCAAGAGCCTGGAGCGCCGCCATCCTTGCCGATTCGCCGGAAGTCCGGCGCTCCTCCCTCCCGGCAATGAGCCGGAACAGGCCCAGGACCGACTCGGCGGTAACGGAGGGGATAGTCATTCGAACTTTATACGCCCTTTCGGTCCGCTCCGCCCAATATATTCGCGCTGGTCCCCGAGCCTGCCTAGTACCGCCTCGCATACCCCTCGCGATACAGCGAGGCGCCGATCGACGTCAGAACTGCGATCTCCTCCTCACTCAATCGACTCCATGCCTCCGCCAACCAGCCGGCGAATCCGGCACAAGCATGATCCAGATCGGCGGCCGCCTTTCCCTCTGCGTTCCTCCGCTCGAAAATCATCATCACGTCATGTGGCGTCATAGTCGGCTCCTCGTGAGCTTCCAGCATAGGCGATCGGTGGCGTCTGCCCTTACTCCTTCGCACGCTCGATGTTCGCTCTCCGGCGTGCCCGCAACCACAAGCCGAAGCCGGCCGGTAGCGGTTCGACCTGGTGTCCTGTTCCGTTGACGTAAACATGCTGCGCACATATGGATCGGTTAAGGCCTGCGTGCGCCATGTCATCGCCCGCATCGCCGATGCATCCCGTGAACCGCGTCGGTCAGTTGCAGCCATGGGCCGTCGCTGGTCAGCTTCGCTTCAATATCGTCTGAATGCGTGTTCATATCAATTCGTATTCCTTCATGATCGGTCGGTCATGGACGGACGGAATGTCATTTGACTGAGGTGGATTCAACCGATCAAATGTCATGGCGACGTAGGCAGCCAACGACAGCCGATGGCCGGCTGTTGCCTGCCGCGGCGACGCACGGCATTTGATTCGACGAATGAGCGCTTCGGCCACGACTCTCATGGTCGCAATGGGACTACACTGAAGACGCTATAGCAGTAGGAGACAGCGATGACAGACTCCGACCCCCAAAGCACCTTCCGGGGCCTGCCGCTAACCGCGGAGCAGGACGCGGAAGTGAAACACTACATAAAGGTCCGAACCCGGCGTGGCCTGCCATGGGACACGCCGGAGCTGAGCGCGATGCTCAAGGACATGCTGCTACCCCCGGGTGACGGCAACAGCGATGTCGACTCCGCGGAGGACGAAACCAAAGCGGCCGCCGAGCGCGCAACGGCTTCGGTCGACGAAGCGATGGACCCTATCGAGGCGAGCGAGGAGTGGAATGCGGCCATGGAGTCGGAAAGCATGAAAGGACCCAGACGATAAAACTGCAGGTGATGACGCCTGTTTCCCGGTAGCGCCGTATGTGGGGGATCGTGAGGTATTCCACATGAGTTCGGTATGCATGATTTCAACGCTCGAACGCGTGCCGTCGGCCTCGCGACATCTCCGCTGAACACGAGGGGGCCGGATATGCGGCTGATCGAACCGGATGAACACAGAGACTTTCTGGCGACCTTGGAGCGCCGTGGCTTGGCAGAGGGCGATTTCGATCTTCAGGAAACGGATACGACCGACCCGAAGGGTGATGAGAACCTCGGTCTGCAGGGCTATGTCACCATCACCAGGCTCTCGACGCAGATTACGAAGGAATACGTGATCGGCGACGAAAGCGACTGGCTACAGCATTTCAGGAAAGATCTCGAAGCGGGTGCCTTCGACGGGCTGGAATGATATCCCGACGCGACGTGCCGCACTTGGGAGGAAGTTCGGCTCACGAGAGTCGCGGACTTCGAGGATGCGGAACGCATGCGGCCCGATCTGGCGGTGACGAGGCCGTTGGAGGGCGTGCTTGCTGCCTTGGTCTGTGGCCCTCCAAGGATGGCCATCCTCTCGACCGACCTTCGACACCGCGTCAACTTGCTGTGGCAGCAGCATGTATTGCCGTGGGTCTCGATCCCGGCGACGCCCTGATTGCTCGGGCGGCTGGCGTGCCACCCGAATTTCAATTCGTCAACGCTGGGAGATCGTCGGCCAAATGCGCGTCGAGCCATTCGTGCGCCCAGTTTTTCGCAAAGGCAATCGCATCCTCGCGCACGTCGAAGCCAGCCAGATCTCCGCTCAGTTGAACGTCGCACTTACTGCCGTCTGCACGATCGATGCTGATCCGCGCGTGTGCCATGTATTCCCCGTCGGCCCTGCGCGGTGTCGGGTCGATATGGAATCGGGTTGAGTCGAGTTGCATTTTCCTTCCTCCTTCAGTTGCCGCGGGGCCCGCGGCCACCGCGAAGCGTATCGTCGCGACCAGAACAGTCAAAGCTTGAGGCGTGCCATGATCCGGCCTGCTTCCTGGTCCGATTCGCAACTCGCCGTTCCGCCTTTGCGCAACAGCGCGCGGATCGAGAAAAACATCGGAAAGGCATCCTCATCGATTTCATGACGACGATCGAGAATGACGCCATCCATTTCGGCACGAGCGTCATACGGCAGGAACTGTTCGATGACACCGGAACCATCGCGCTGAATCCACTTCAGCAGGTCATTCCTGTTCATATCCAGCCTCCCGACGTTGCCGGCGCGCCATGCGCCAGGTGTGTTTGAGTCTGTGGCGGCGCCGCGGACGCAGAAACAGGATGGACCGAGGAAGGGATCAGGACGCGTTATCCAACACGCTCGTGTCCTGTAGACAGGCATCGATCAGGCGCTTCGCATACGCAGCCGATACGCGGCGCGCTCGTCCGCATTGCGCGGTTTAGATGAGAGGCCCAATCACGTTCGGAGGGAGGCGCCTTGAGTGGCGCGGGAATCGGTAGTGAGTCAGTCAACGACCCCATCCTACGCCCATTGGCGAACTTGTACAGGGAAAGTTCTGCACGAGCCGCCGCATGGCATGCCGCCCCGATCGGGCGCGGGACGAACCGGCTCAGCCGCGCGTGAACAATCGCCGATACGCGGGGAGATGGGGCCACGACGGTATCGTCGAAATTTCAATTAGACATTCGAAGCAAATCGAAGCCGCGGCGCCAAGGGTATACAACCGGGGCGAGCCTCGCCGGCCGCGGCGTGTTCTTGCGCTGCCACCCGAAATGCTCCGACTGAAACAGCTTGACAGGGTGTTGGTCCCCGCGTAGGGTGGGTGTCCGAAGCCTTCAAGAAGCGCGATTGCTGCTCATCACTGACCGCGGAACGCGGTATTCGTTGTCCTCTCCCTCCTTGATCCTTTTTCGTGCTCCCCTATCGGGGCGCATACATTTGTCCAATATCAGGAGAATTTCCATGGATACCGGTACCGTCAAGTGGTTCAACGACAACAAGGGTTTTGGCTTCATCACGCCTGACAGCGGCGGCGATGATCTGTTCGCGCACTTCTCGGAGATTCGCGGCGATGGCTTCAAGACGCTGGCCGAAGGTCAAAAGGTCAGCTACGAGACGAAGAACGGGCCCAAGGGGCTGCAGGCCTCGAACATCGTTCCTCAGTAATCCACATCATTAGTCGATCCTGCGTGCAGGATCGGCCACGCAGTCAACGTCGGGGATCTTTCGCATCCGCGCGCAGGCGCCCACAGTCCTGCTGAGGCTACCGTTTCGCCTCGAGACGTACACCCCAAGGAAGAAAGTGGGGGATGCCGCGCATCCGGTGGCGAACGATCGGACGGCTCATTCATCGTGAGATCGCGATCGACGCATACAGAGGCAACTTTGACCAAGAGTCAATCGCGCAACAAAAGATCACTCGCGAGACCACGGCGCGCCAAGGATTTGCCGGTGCTCGGCACGGCGCTGAACTGGGTGCCACCGAATGCACCCTCTGCGCCCATCAAATCGAGCGGCAAGAAGCGTTCCACCGAGACACGTTAACGCCCGGACGAGGTGCGGCCCGCATGTCGCGTTGGCACGCGCCCCCCACGCATGGGCGTTTTCGATATTTGCACGCAAACCGCTCCCTGTCGGGGACCGGATATCCGCCCGCCGCCGCGATTGCGGCACGTCACATTGATTGGAGAAATTGATTTGGCAAAGGAAGAATTGCTGGAATTGGACGGCGTCGTGGATGAGGTGCTTCCGGACAGCAGGTTTCGCGTCACCCTGGAAAACGGCGCGGTCGTTGCGGCGTACGCATCGGGCCGCATGCGCAAACACCGCATCCGTATTCTCGCCGGCGACCGGGTCAAGCTGGAATTGTCGGTCTATGACCTCACCAAAGGACGTATCAATTTCCGGCACAAAGACGAACGGGCTTCGCCCGGTGTGCCTCGAAACCGATTTGTTCGACGCTAACCACGTAGCGCCGATAGAAGATTGATTGCGCTCGTCTACGCAATTCGTCGCCATCAATCACCAGGAGTTCATCATGAGTATGCGTACCTATCGCGGATTCGAAATATATCCGCTGATTTATCCTCACTTTCACACAGGCTCTGGCCGTGCTCACAACTACGAAGCCGGTTTCGACGCGGCGGTCAAGGTTTGCCTGCGCGGCACTGACGCCACGCTGACCCGGAGCCAGACCTTCAAGCTTGTCGACGGTTCGCCGTTTGCCAGTGCCGGTGACGCACGCCGGGCTTCGCAACGTTACGCAGAAGACATCATCGATCAGAACCGAGGCGAACATGGGATGTTCGACGCAGTTCTTTGACACGGCTCGCTGTTGAACAGCAACGCATCGGAGCGCGCATCAATCGGAGACACGCGTCCCGATCTGAAATTGCGCGAGCCGAAGCCATGCTGCCGGTCAGCGGGAAACTCGCGTCGTAACACCGACATTCCTTTCTGTCCCGTGTTCTCAAGGCAGATCAACGGACGAGCGGCCGCATCGTGCGACTGGCGCGCTACGCGCTGATGGACGTCGCGTTGCCGATCAACGTTGCGTAACGACCAGGCCGCCGACACAGATTCGATCGATGCCTCGCGCCTTTTCATACCCCTGGATTTGCTCTTCGAGCAATCGGCGTGCGAGCGTTCGTGCGGCGTCACGCGCCTCCACGTCCGATGCAAAATCCCCTTCGGTATCGTGTTGCTCAGAGGTGCCGGGATCCTCTCCGATGCGGTGCAAGTGGACGATTCCGCGGTAGCGCCCAGACGTGGTCTGCATTACGCGAAGGCGTGCCACGTGCGTGTGGGTCGTACACACTTCATCATCCATGATGCCTTCCTTGCCAGGACCCCTGGCGAGACAACGACATGGCAGACTTCACCCGCCTGCCTGCATCCGTGTGTTCGGCTCCCGGTAAACTTCGGCAAGGCGGGGTTTATCGCCGCCAGCGCCGAGAGGTCAATGTTTGCGGTGCATCCACCCCAAGTGATGGGAGTCCAGCCACTGAACGACTTCCTTACTTGAATGTTCGCTCTGGTAACGGCGCGCCAACGCGACTGCAACCACCGCGACCACCGCAAGACCAACCACCCAACCAATCATCGACTGAGTCATGACAGCCTCCTTGTGGATGTGGAATGCAGCCATGATTGAATTCTAGGCGTCTTGGGGGAAGGATTCACAAGTTTTGCGCCACGCCGCGCGGACGAATCGGCTCCACATGCACGATCCCTGGGGGAGGTACGCTCGGTCTTCACCTGATCGGTCTTGCCCCATATCCAAGGATCTGGGGCGCAAGCGATTTAGCAGGTCGTACACTGGAAAATGGTCGCGTCAGGCGTCTTGCGACAGGCTGCGTTTGATCAGCCGCCGGGCCGACAGGCGCTATCCGATCGCTTCGACGCGACCGACATCCAGAACGGATCGCTGCTCTCAGGTCGCCCGGGTGATAGGGGCACATGCTCGGTCGAATCCGGGATCTCTGTCGCCATGCGTCAGGTGTCGAGGCGGAAATCCTGTTGACGTACGAGCCGCGGTGAGGCGCTGACCGTCGCGCGGCCCACGCATCAAATGATCATAGAACTGTACTCGTTGCGTGAAGCGCTCGAGACCAAGGCGGCGAGCCTGGCAGCGCAGCATGCGTATATACCGCCCCACTTCGGACAAGACACCATATGGCCGGGTCCGGCGGCAGGTCTGCCACTAAAGTCGGCACCAGAGAAGCCCTCCAGAACAACACCGCCGTGGTCCGTCTGGAGTTGACCCTGTAATACCGGACACAGCATCACACTAAGGTTGCTGAATCCATCGAGCGCCGGAACTCGCGAGGCGAGCGGTATTTCAACGCGCTATGGGGATGCTTCTCGTTGTAATGCTCGAACGCGATGGCCAGGTTGCGTGCAGCAGTCGCTGCGTCCGGCTTCGGCATGAAGGCGACGTAGTCGCGTTTCATCGTCTTCACGAAGCTCTCGGCCATCCCGTTACTTTGCGGGCTGCATACCGGCGTGGTCAATGGCTTCAGGCCGATGGCCACTGCGAACCGACGCGTGTCGTCGGCCGTGTAGCCCGAACCGTTGTCGCTCAGCCACTCGATTTCGGACGGCGTATGCAGCTCGTTGCCAAACCGATTTT
>NZ_QOBB01000003.1:0-98567 GCF_024704855.1 Burkholderia sp. HAN2018
TCGGCGTCGGCGCGATGTCCGGTTTTGGCGCGGCGCTCGTCGCGACGCATTTCGTGAAGCGCAGCCGCGCGCAAGCGCAAGCCGACCGCGCGCGCGACCGGTTCGACGGCGTGTGACCGGGGCGAACGGGCGGGGCGCTGGTGCCGCCGCCGCGCTTGTCGATCCCTTCATTGCCGGCACGCTGCCGCACGGCGGGCGGCCGGGAGCCCGATCCTTTGCGTGAGTCGCCTACGCCGCCGGCCGTGCCGTCGCCGCGTGCGCGGCTTCCAGACACGACTGGAACAGCAGCGCGGCCCGCGACGGCCGCGGCGAGCGCCGCAGCAGGCTCACGAACCGGCACCGGTAATTGAACCGGTGCGGCGCGATCGGCTGCATCAGCCCCTTGTTTTCGAAGCTTTCCGCGTAATGGTCGGGCAGGAAGCCGAGATAACGGCCGGACAGGATCAGCGTCGCGATCGACTCCTGATCCGACGCGGTCGCGCTGCGCGTGAGCTTCGCGCGGTGGCTCAGCTCCATGTTCGGCGAATGGAAGCCGAGCCCCGCAAATGCGTGGTTGCGGATCGTCGTCCACGTGAGCTTGCCGTGCGGCGCGTCGTAAAGCGGATGCTGGCGGCCGCAGTACAGCAGCATCCGTTCGTCGAACAGCTCCGAATACACGAGGCTGCCGGAATTGCGGTGCGCGGGAATGATCCCGACCTGGTAGCTGCCGTCGATGATCCCGCGCTCGACCTCGTTGATCGACGCGACATGCAGGTTCAGCGCGACGTCGGGCGCTTCGTCGGCGAACTGGCGGATCGCGTCGCCGAGGCGGGCGTTTGCGTTGGTGGCCGTCTTGTCGAACACCGCGACGTGCAATTCGCCGCCCATCCGGTCGTGAATGCCGTCTATCCTGCTTCTAAACGCTTCCATCGACGCGAGCAGCCGCAGCGTCTCCTCGTATACGGTCTGTCCCTCGGGCGTCAGCGTGAAGCCCGCGCGGCCGCGCCGGCACAGCACGAGGCCGACGCGCGTTTCCAGGTCCTTCACGTGCCGGCTGATCGTCGAGATGCCGATATTCAGTTCCAGTTCGGCCGCCGCCATCCCGCCGCACTGCACGACGCCCTTGAAGACCCGCAGCAGGCGGAGATCCATGTCGCTGAGCTGCCCGAGCAGCGCGCGGCTCTTCGGTTTCTTTGCTTGCATAGTTGCGCAAGTGAACATTGATATTGCGATATTGAAGAGACTAATTGGCCTCCCGACAATGCGCAACATCATCACAAGAAGGAGGGGCGCGCCGCGCCGACCGACATGACCGACATCACCACCGCCGCGCAGCAGGACGACACGACCATCCGCACCGACGCCGCGTGGCTCGACGCGCACTGGATGCCGTTCACGGCCAACCGCCAGTTCAAGGCCGACCCGCGCATGATCGTGTCGGGCAAGGGCGCGTATTACACGGACGCCGAAGGCCGCAAGATCTTCGACGGCCTGTCGGGCCTCTGGTGCACGGGCCTCGGCCACGGCCGCACGGAAATCGTCGAAGCCGTGAGCCGCCAGGTCGCGCAGCTCGACTACGCGCCGGCGTTCCAGTTCGGCCATCCAAAATCGTTCGAGCTCGCCAACAAGATCAAGGAACTGACGCCGGCCGGCCTCGACTACGTGTTCTTCACGGGGTCGGGCTCGGAAGCGGCCGACACCTCGCTGAAGCTGGCCCGCGCGTACTGGCGCGCGAAGGGCAAGGGTACGAAGACGCGCCTGATCGGCCGCGAGAAGGGTTATCACGGCGTGAACTTCGGCGGTATCTCGGTCGGCGGGATCGGGCCGAACCGCAAGCTGTTCGGCCAGGGCCTCGACGCCGACTTCCTGCCGCACACGCAACTCGCCGAAAACAAGTTCTCGCGCGGGATGCCCGAGCACGGCGCCGAGCTGGCCGACCGCCTGCTCGACCTGATCGCGCTGCACGACGCGTCGAACATCGCGGCCGTGATCGTCGAGCCGTTCTCCGGTTCGGCGGGCGTGGTCGTGCCGCCGAAGGGTTATCTGAAGCGCCTGCGCGACATCTGTACCGCGCACGACATCCTGCTGATTTTCGACGAAGTCATCACGGGCTTCGGCCGTGCCGGCGCGATGACGGGCGCCGACGCATTCGGCGTGGTGCCGGACATCCTGAACTTCGCGAAGCAGGTGACGAACGGCGCGCAGCCGCTCGGCGGCGTGGTCGCGACGAAGGAAATCTACGACACGTTCATGGCAGCAGGCGGCCCCGAGTACATGCTCGAGTTTCCGCACGGCTACACGTATTCGGCGCATCCGGTCGCGTGCGCGGCCGGCGTCGCGGCGCTCGACCTGCTGGTGAAGGAAGACGCGGTGGCCCGCGTGCGCGATCTCGCGCCGCATTTCGAGGCGGCCGTGCACGGGCTGAAGGGCCAGCGCCATATCGCGGACATCCGCAACTACGGGCTGGCTGCCGGCCTGACGATCGCGGCACTGCCGGGCGAGCCGGCACGGCGCCCGTACGAGATCGCGATGCGCTGCTGGGCGAAGGGCTTCTACGTGCGCTACGGCGGCGACACGATCCAGCTGGCGCCCCCGTTCATCTCGGAGAAGCGCGAGATCGACAACCTGGTCAACGCGCTGTCCGACGCACTGAACGAAGTGGACTGAGCCGCGGCGCGCACCGACCGACAACCGCATTCACGAAAGAGCCTCAACGATGAAACACGACAGCAATGTGACCTCCACCGTCGGCCACCTGATCGACGGCAAGCGCGTCGACGGCGGCAGCCGCGTCCAGCCGGTGTTCGACCCGGCGACCGGCGAATCGCACAAGAGCGTCGCGCTCGCCGACAAGCTGACCGTCGAAGCCGCGATCGCGTCCGCGCAGGCCGCGTTCCCGGCCTGGCGCAACACGCCGCCGCTGAAGCGCGCCCGCGTGATGAGCCGCTTCAAGACGCTGCTCGAGGAACACGCCGACGAGCTGTGCGCGCTGATCACGGCCGAGCACGGCAAGGTGCTCGCCGATGCGATGGGCGAACTGCAGCGCGGGATCGAGAACGTCGAATACGCGACCTACGTGCCCGAGCTGCTGAAGGGCGAGCACAGCAAGAACGTCGGCCCCGCGATCGATTCGTGGAGCGAGTTCCAGGCGCTCGGCGTCGCGGCCGGCATCACGCCGTTCAACTTCCCGGTGATGGTGCCGCTGTGGATGTGGCCGATGGCCGTCGCGTGCGGCAACACGTTCGTGCTGAAGCCGTCCGAGCGCACGCCGTCGTCGACGCTGCGCATGGCCGAGCTCGCGCTCGAAGCGGGCCTGCCGCCGGGCGTGCTGAACGTCGTGAACGGCGACAAGGAAGCGGTCGACACGCTGCTGACCGACCCGCGCGTGAAGGCCGTGAGCTTCGTCGGCTCGACGCCGATCGCCGAATACATCTATTCGACCGGCTGCGCGCACGGCAAGCGCGTGCAGGCGCTCGGCGGCGCGAAGAACTTCGCGGTCGTGATGCCGGACGCCGACATCGGCAACGCGGTGAACGCGCTGATGGGCGCTGCGTACGGTTCGTGCGGCGAGCGCTGCATGGCGATTCCGCTGGTCGTCGCGATCGGTGACGAGACGGGCGACAAGGTCGTCGCGGGCCTGAAGGCCGAGATCGAGAAGATGAAGGTCGGCCCGGGCAACGGCGCGGGCGTCGACATGGGCCCGCTCGTCACGCAGCAGCATTTCGAGAAGGTGACGGGCTTCGTCGACGCCGGCGTGGCGGCGGGCGCGACGCTCGTCGTCGACGGCCGCGGCGTGAAGGTCGACGGCCACGACGGCGGCTACTATCTCGGCCCGTGCCTGTTCGACAACGTGAAGCCCGGCATGCCGATCTACCAGCACGAGATCTTCGGGCCCGTGCTCGGCGTGATTCGCCTGAAGTCGCTCGACGAGGCGATGGCGCTGATCGACGCGCACGAGTACGGCAACGGCACGTGCCTGTTCACGCGCGACGGCGAGGCCGCGCGCTACTTCAGCGACAACATCCAGATCGGCATGGTCGGCATCAACGTGCCGCTGCCGGTGCCGGTTGCCTATCACTCGTTCGGCGGCTGGAAGCGGTCGCTGTTCGGCGACCTGCATGCGTATGGCCCGGATGCCGTGCGTTTCTACACGAAGCGCAAGACGATCACGCAGCGCTGGCCGTCGGCCGGCGTGCGCGAAGGAACGGTGTTCAGCTTCCCGTCGAACCGCTGATGCGTTACCCGGCCGCATAAATCGCCCGCCTGCGGGCGGACGACGCAACGCGGCCGGCAGGCCCGCCCGGATCGACGATCCGGGCGGGCTTTTTTACGTCCTCGAGGCGGGCGCGGAAGACGGCGGGACGACGCTTACGGCGCGACCACGTGCCACATGTCCTTGAAGTTGTCGCCGTTGCGGTCGCCCTGTTTCATGTCCTTCGAGAAGAAGTACAGCGGCTTGCCCTTGTATGCCCATTGCGGGCTTCCGTCGTCGCGCTTGACGATCGTGTAGGGCCCGACCGGAACGTCGGTCGCGCTGGCCTTGTAGGGCGGCCAGAAGGATTCGCACTGGCCCGTGCACGCGCTGGTGCCGGCGTTGGCCTTGTCCTTGTCGAACGTGTAGACGGTCATCCCGTTCGCGGCGACGAGCGAACCGTTTTCGACTTTCGTGATCGAGCCTTGAGCCGACGCCGATGCGGATGCAATGGCGAGCAGGGCGGAGCTGACGAGCAGCGCGGCTTTCATGAGGGCCTCCTGTAATCCGGTGGGCGGCCGCGATCGTGCACGGGCGAGCGTGCGCCGGATCGCGGTGAATGGTGCCGGAGCGCGGGGCCGTCGCCGCCGGTGCGAGCGACGCAGGGTCGAATGGCGGCAAACGGAGCGCTCCATTCACGATAGGCGGTTTTTGGCGGGGCTGCGAGAACATCGGGGGCGTATCGGGGGGCATATCGGTAGCGGCCGCCCGTCTGCGTCACGGAACCGGGGCGTGATCGCCGCCGCGCGCCGCTCCGGTATTCGGCATCCGTCCCCGAGTGCGCGTCGCGCACGCCCATGGATCAGCGTTTCGCGCGATTGGTCAGCGCGACGCCCGCGATCACGAGCGCACCGCCCGCCAGCATCGACGGCGACAACGGCTCGCCGAGCAGCGCGACCGACAGCAGCACGCCGAACACGGGCACCAGGTTGGTGAACACGGCCGCGCGGGCCGGCCCGAGTTCGCGGATGCCCTGCGAATACCAGACGAACGCGACCACCGTGCCGATCGCGCCGAGATAGATCATCGACGCGACGGCCTGCCACGTCAGCGCCGTGCCGCTGCCGGCGGGCGAGCCGAACAGGTGCGCGACGACCAGCAGCGCGAGGCCCCACAGCGCCGCGTACGTCGTGGCCGCCAGCGGCGACAGCCCGTCGAGCGCGCGCCGGCCGATCACGGTGTAGGCGGCCCAGCTCAGCACCGCGCACAGCATGAAGCGTTCGCCGGCACCGAACGTGTTGCCGAGATCGGTCAGCACCCGCAGCAATTCGCCGCGGCTGATCACGACCAGCGCGCCGAACAGCGCGACGGCGATGCCGGCCCAGCGCGACAGCGACAGGCGTTCCCCGCGCACGACGATCGACAGCAGCACGGCGGTGGCGACCGGGTTCAACGCGACGAACAGCGCGGTGCGGCCCGCCGGCATCCGCGCGAGCGCCGCGAAAAAACACACGTTGTACAGGAAGATGCCGGTCGCGCCGAGGCCGAAGGTCGTCACGACCTGGCGGCCGCTCAGCTTCGGCAGCCCGCCTTCGATCTTCCACATCAGCACGACCAGCATCAGCGCGGCGATCGCGAAGCGGCCGGTGGCCGCCGAGGTCGCGGACATCGTCGCGGCGAGGATCCGGCCCGCGATGAACGTCCCGCCCCAGAACAGCGCGACGAGCGTGAGCTTCACGTAGACGGCCGCGTGCGGCCGGGTGGCGGCGATGGCGGCGGGCGGGGCGGGAGCATTCATGTGACGGGGTTTCTCGGTGAGCGCCTGCGGCAACGCGTGAACGAGCGCGCGCGGCCGGTTATGCCGAATCGCGCGATGGCCCGCGTGCAGGCTGGATTCAGGGGGAAATGGGCGGTCGTTGCGTCGTCAGCGAAACGCGGGTGCCGACGCGAGCGCGGTCAGCACGACGGGCATCGCGAGCGCCGCCGCGATCGTCTGGAACGCGGTGATGCCGGCCATCAGCGGCGCGTCGCCGCCGAGCTGGCGCGCCATGATGTACGACGCCGACGACGTCGGCAGCGCCTGGAACAGCAGCGCGACCGTCAGCGCCGCATCGCCGAGCCCGAACAGGCGGCCGGCGGCGAGCGTGATGAGCGGCATCGCCATGAACTTGAACGCCGACGCGACGCAGACCGGCTGCAGCCACGCACGCGCCGCATCGAATTTCAGTGCCGCGCCCACGCACAGCAGGCCGAGCGGCATCGACGCGACGCCGAGCGCGCGCACGGCCGGCTCGACGGCCGCCGGGAACGCGACGCCGCCGGCCTGCATCGCGATCCCGAGCGCGCACGCGACGACGAGCGGATTCGACAGGATCTGGCGCACGAGGGCCGCCGCGCCGAGCCGCGTGTCGCCGTAGCGCGCGAATACGAGCACGCACATCAGGTTGACGGTCGGGACGATCGCCGCGACGCACACGGCCGCGAGCGCGATGCCTTTTGCGCCGAACAACCCGGCCGCGAGTGCTGTGCCGACATAGTTGTTGAAGCGCACGGCACCCTGGAACACAGACGTGAAGCCGGCGCCGTCGACCCGCACGAACGGGCGAACCAGCAGGAGAAGCGCCGCGGCGAGTGCGGTCGACCCGACCAGCGCCGCCGCGAGCGGTAAAACTGGCAGTGCCTGCAGCCGCGCGTTCGCGAGGCCGTCCGCGAACAGCGCGGGCAGCAGCACGTAGTAGCACAGCCGCTCGGCTTGCGGCCAGAAGGCGTCGGCGATGAAGCCCGTGCGCCGCAGGCCGTGGCCGCACGCGACCAGCAGCGCGACCGGCGCCAGCGCGAGCAGGATCGGGCCGATCATCGGGGCGCCTTCACATGAGGCGGGGCGACCGTGCAGGCCACACGCGCTGCCGTGAGCGGCAGGCACGCAAAACGGCGGAACGAGGCGGGCATCCATCCGGCGGGCAACATGGCGACGCGCAAGCGAAAGAGTGACGATGCCGCCAAGTTAACACGCGCAAACAACAGGAATAATGGTTAATTATCGGGTGTTCAATGAGAAATTCTCATCGATGACGCGGTGACTTCGGCCGCCAGCGCACGTGCGAAACGTTCGGCCGGACGCGACTGGTGTTCGAGCAGGACGACCGCGCGCCCCATCTGCGGCTGACCGAACGGCAAGCGCGTGACGGGCGGCAGGCGCGCGAGCGTCGAATCGGGGAGTGCGACGATCGCCGCGCCGAGCCCTCGCGCGACCATGCGCGCGATCGTTTCCGCGCTGTCCAGCACCATCTCCTCGCGCACCCGCACGCCGATGCGGCGCAGTTCGGCGGCGATCATGCGGCCGGCCCACGCCTGCGCATCGAAGCGGATGAACGGCAGCGCGCCGAGCAGCGTGCCCGCGTCGCGTTCCGTCTGGTCCGGCGGCGCGAGCAGCCAGAAGCGATCCTCGTACAGCGTGGTCCACGTGAGTTCCGCCGGATGTGGGCGCACGGGGCGTGTCGTGATCGCCGCATCGAGTTCGCCGGCCGCGACACGGTTCGCCAGTTCGGCCGACATGCCGGCCGACACGTGTACGCGCAGCCCAGGGTGCGCTGCGCGCAGCGCGAGCAGCGCGTCGGGCAGCGGGCCCGACAGCGCGGTCTGGATCGCGCCGATCCGCAGGCGGCCGACGAGCTTCTTCTCGTCGCTGAGCGCATCGGGAATCCGGTCGACCATCGCGAGCACCTGCTCGGCCTGCGCGAGCAGGATGTTGCCGGCCTCGGTGAGCACCGGCTGCCGGCGCGAGCGATCGAACAACTGCACGTTGTATTCGCTTTCGAGCGTCTTGATCTGCAGGCTCACCGCCGATTGCGTGAGGCCGATGGCTTCGCCGGCGCGCGCGAAAGTCCGGTATCGGGCGATGGCGACCAGCGTTCTGAAGGCGCGGAGTGACATAAGCGGGCTGAGGTGGGAAGAGGCAGTCGTGTGCGAAACGCAGCCCGGCCGGCGCATTGGCAATGCGACGGGGGAAACGGTTCGCAAGGCAGCCGCCAGGGTTCGCGACATCATGCCCGCGCGTCCCGAATCGGGCAACCGGCCCACATGACGCGCGCCGCATGTTGCCGACGCGTCGCGCCGGTTCGGACATTCTTTAAAATGATATAGTTCTATTTTTAGAATGTTTGGATCGGACAAGCGCGCTGCCTGAAGCGAGGCGGGCGCGGGTTCCGGCGCGTCGAGACCGAAGTGGAAAGAGGGGCAGGGGCATGACCAAGGTGGCATATCCGGGTTTGTCGTCGCAGCGGCTGAAGGCGCTCGACATGCGGCTGAACGAACGGTACGTGGCGTCCGGGCGCTTGCCGGGGGCGGTGACGATGATCCATCGCCGTGGCGAGCTGGCGCACGTGAACGTCGTCGGTTCCATGGACGTCGAGCGCGCGAAGCCGATGCGCGAGGACGCGATTTTCCGCATCTATTCGATGACCAAGCCGATCACGAGCGTCGCGTTCATGACGCTGGTCGAGCAGGGGCGGGTGGCGCTCGACGATCCCGTGTCGAGCGTGATTCCGGCGTGGAAGAATCTGGGCGTCGCCGTGGCCGGCGCACGGAGCCTCGGCGGGTTCCAGACCCGGCCGGTCGCGCGCGAGATGCTGATGGTGGATCTGCTGCGCCACACGGCGGGGTTGTCGTATTTCTTCCAGGCCAGGACGAACGTCGATGCCGCGTACCGCGAACTCGCGATCGGCGAACCGGGCAACCCGGGCGGTCTCGACGGCATGATCGCGGATCTGGCCGGGCTGCCGCTCGACTACTCGCCGGGCGAAGCGTGGAATTATTCGGTCGCGACGCACGTGCTCGGCTATCTCGTCGAGAAGATCTCCGGGCAGCCGTTTGCCGACTACCTGAAGCAGGTGCTGTTCGATCCCATCGGCATGCCCGACACCGGTTTCTTCGTGCCGGACGCGCAGGCCGAGCGCCTGTGCGCGTGTTATTGCCCGGGCCCGGATGGCGCTCTCGTGCTGCAGGACGACCCGGCGGCCAGCGCGTTTCGCCGGCCGCCGGCGCTGGCTTCGGGCGGCAGCGGGCTCGTGTCGACGGCCGGCGATTACCTGCGCTTCTGCCGGATGCTGCTGAACCGCGGTTCGATCGACGGGCACCGGATCCTGAGCCCCAAGACCGTCGAACTCATGACGATCAACCATCTGCCGGGCGGCCGGACGCTCGACCGGATGTCGCGCTCCACGTTCAGCGAGGCCGTGTATCCGGGGCTCGGGTTCGGGCTCGGCTTCGCCGTGACGCAGGACCTTGCCGCGACGATGCAGCCAGGCAGCGTCGGCGATTACTTCTGGGGCGGTGGCGCCAGCACGGCTTTCTGGATCGACCCGGCCGAGGACCTGATCGTGGTGTTCATGACGCAGCTTCTGCCGTCGACGACATACCGGATTCGCCGCGATCTGCGGCATTGGGTCTACGGGGCGATGTGCGACGGCGATGGCGACGCGGCGGCTTGAAGGGCCGGCGGGGCAGGCGGGTCAGGCCGCCGGTTTGCGCGCGCCTTTCCGGGTACCGGCGCGCGGTGACGGGATCAAGTCGGCGCTCCGGTCGTTGCCGTCGAGATCGTGCGTGATGTCGAGCACGAAACGGTCGGCGCGATACAGGTAGAGCCCCGCATGGACAATGCAGCCGTCGCCGTCGGTCCACCAGCGGCGCATGCGAATCAGCATGTCGGCCATGCTGAAGTCGGCACCGTCCGACGCGAGCAGGTCGGCCGTCTCCTGGTCCGCATAGGCGGCCGTGATTTCCTGGCGGGCCTTCGCGAGCGGAAGACGGTTGTATTGACGGACGAGATAGCCGACCTTGCGCCGCGCGTCGCTGCCCTTCGGAAACCGGTCGTAGGTTTCCCGCGCGACGTAGCTGTCCATCACGCCGTAAGGTGCGCCGTCGTGCAGTTGAAGCGTGCGGATCCGCATGTAGGCGGCGCGCATGGGTTGGCCCGTTTGCAACGCGGCGGGCAGCGCGGTCACGGCTTCGCGCAGCAGCACGCGCAGGGTCTGGCCGGGTGCGAGTTGCAGCGGATCGTTGATCGCGGCGCGCAGCGCCGGGTTATCCGGGGGAGAGACGACGTCGGCCGTGACGAACGTGCCGCGCCCGCGGGCACTGCTCACGAGCCCTTCGGCGCTCAGTTCGGCCAGCGCCTGGCGCACCGTGATCGTGCCCGCCTGATAGAACGCGCACAGCTCGGGAATCGGCGGCAACTGGTCGCCGCGCTTCCATTCGCCTTGATGGATTCGTCCGCGAAGCAGGCTGGCAATCCGCGCATAAAGGGCAACCCCTTTGCGTTCGGCGGGCGGCGACGGGTTCAATCACGGGCTCCTGGAATGATGCGGGTGGCGGGTTGATCGGGCGGGGCAGGCATGGCGCCTGTTAATGCCCAACATTCTACTCTTGGAATGTATGGCTCATTCGCGCGGCCGGGGCCGTGAAGCCGCCGTGCGTCACACCCACAGCCGGTACATCCAGAACGATTCGTCGTCGATGAAGCGCTGCGTGAATTCGCTCGGCGAGAATCCCGTGATGCGCTTGACCTCGCGGCTCAGGTGCGCCTGGTCGGCGAATCCTTCGTCGAGTGCGAGCGTCGCCCAGTTGAACGCGGTGCCGGCTTCGAACCGGTCGCGCGCCGCGAAGAACGCGCTTTCCGTCCTGACGAGCGCCTGCCATTCGCGCAGCGATCGGCCGCTGTAGGTCTTGATGCGCCGTTCGACCTGGCGCGGGCTGTGCGTGCCGCGCCACTCGCGCGCCTGCAGCGCGAGACGCTCGACCCAGCTGCGCCCTGCATTGCGAAGCGAAGACAGCGGCGTCGCGGGCCGCAGCGCCCGCCAGCGAGGCGCGAGATGACGATCGATCGCCGCCAGCACGTCCGCGTCGCCATCCGCGCCGAGCAGTGCATCGAGCAGCGGGTGCCAGTCGCGGCCGAGGCACGCGTGTGCGTCGAGCACGCGGTCGTGGACGTCCGGCAGCGCGATGCCGAACAACGTCCGCGCGGCATCGGCGGTGAAACAGATCATGCCGATCAGCCCGCCTGTCGGCGCCCACGCGACGGTGGGGGCCGAATGGCTGCCCGACAGCGTCGCCGCCGCGCCGAAGGAGCGCCATCGCGGGCCGTCGGGGGCGGGTTCGATGAAGCCCACGTCGAGACCCCGGTACCACGACACGCAGACGAGCGGCGTGGCCGGAAAATGCGAAAGCCGTTGCGCGTCGCTCGACGCGACGCCGCGCGTGTCGCACAGAACGATCGCGACCACCGCGCCCTGCAGCGCGGCAGGCGCGGGATGCAGCCGCGCATGCGGCAGCGGCCCGCCGCCCGCGACGCGAGGGGCGCGGGCAAGCGGATCGGGGCATGATGGCGGAATCGATGGCGGGCCGGAGAACATGACGCCGCAGTATAGGGACGGGGCCAACGCGTGTCGATGTCGTTTGCGTTCAAGACCGCCGCCGCACCGATGCGGAGAATCCGGCACATGAACACACGATCCTCCTCCCCATGTCCATTCCACGCGGGCACCGCTGCGCCGGCGCCCGTGCTTCACCCGCCCGGCGTATGGCCGCCGGGGCCGCCCGCCGGCCTGACGGGTTGGGGGTTGCTGCGCACGATGTCGCGTGACCTGATCGGCGCGCTTGGCGACTGGCAGCGCACCTACGGCGACGTCGTGCACTTGCGCGTGTGGCCCGAGCATGCCGTGGTCGTGACCGATCCGGCGCTCGTGCGCGAGCTGCTGGTCACGCACCACGATGCGCTCGGGCGCTGGGAGCACGCCATCCGCGTCTTCGCGGAGGTCCACGGCCAAAGCGTGCTGGTCGCCGAGGGCGATGCGTGGCGCGACAAGCGGCAGGCGCTGCAGCCCGGCTTCATGCCGAAGCCGGTTCAGGCGTTCGTTCCGGCGATCGCGGCGACGGCCGGTCACGCCCTCGCGCAATGGCCCGCGCATGATCCGGAGTGGCCGATCGAAAGCGCGCTGACGTCGCTGGCGATGGACGTGATCATGCGCACGATGTTCTCCGATACGATCGGCGACGATGCGCGCGCGGCCGAAGAGGCGGTGCGCGTGGTGAGCGCCGCGGCGAACGCGGCGTTTTACCAGCCGGTGAACACGCCGAGCTGGGTGCCGTGGAAGCGCCGCACGGCACGCGCGATGGCGGTGCTGAAAGGGCTGATCGACCGGCAGCTGTATGCGCGCCTCGACCGGCCCGAGCGTACCTGGCCCGACGATCTGCTGTCACGCCTGTTGCGGCTGCATCGGGCCGATGCGCGGAAATGGCCGCTGCGGGCCGTGCACGACGAATGCGTGACGGCGTTCCTGGCCGGCCACGAGACGACCGCCGGGGCGCTGACCTGGTGGGCATGGTGCATGGCCGCGAATCCGGCCGTGCAAGCCGCCGCGCGCGACGAGGTGTCCCGCGTGCTGGGCGGTCGTGCGCCGTCCTCAGAGACGCGCGCGTCGTTGCGTTACCTGTCGCAGACGCTCGACGAAACGCTGCGCCTGTACCCGTCCGCGCCGATCCTGATCAGCCGTCGCGCAGCGCGGCCGATCGCGCTGGGCGCGTGGCAGTTTCCCGCGCGCACGCTGTTCATGCTGCCGCTGCAACTGATGCAGCGCGATCCTCGATGGTTCCCCGAGCCCGATACGTTCCGCCCCGAACGCTTCGGTGCCGATGCGCCGGCGTTGCCTCGCGGTGCCTACATGCCGTTCGGCACGGGACCGCGCGTGTGCCTCGGGCAGCATCTGGCGATGACGGAGATGACGGTCGTGGCCGCCATGGTCCTGCAGCGCTACGTGCTGTCGGTGCCGCCCGGCATGGCGCCGCCGCGCGCGGTGCTGAACGTGACGCTGCGACCGCGGCAGGCGTTGCATCTGGCGATCGCGCCGACGGAGCTGGCGGCCGATACGGTCTCCGAATGACGGGGGCAAGAGCGGCCGATTCGACGGGGCCTGCATCGCGCGAGCGCATGCCGTGCGCGCGATGCGGTGTCGTCGAATCGTCGGAATGTGAAGGCGTGCCGCCAACCGCTTTCGGCGCCACTGGCGCGGCATCGCGCAGCACCTATGCTTGAAGAGCCCAGGCCGGGTGACGCCCAAGGAGGATGGTCATGCGCATGCTTCTCAACATACGAATCCCTCACGAGCCGTTCAACACGCTGGTGCGGGACGGCAGCGTCGGCGACGTGATCTCGCGAATACTCGAAGCGGTCAAGCCGGAGGCCGTGTATTTCACGGAGCAGGGCGGCGGTCGCGGGGCGGTCGCGATCGTCAACGTGGATGACCCGTCGCAGATCCCCGCGCTCGCGGAGCCGTGGTTCCTGATGTTGAATGCCGACTGCGAGTTCCGCGTGGTGATGTTGCCGGACGATCTCCGGAACGCCGGGCTCGCGCAACTCGGCGCGAAGTGGCGGTAGCGGTGAGCCGCGCATGCGCATGCCGCTGCCCGAAGGCCGGGTGAGCAGCATCGCGCGGCGTTCGCGCGCCGGCTATCGCGCAGCCGGCGGCGGCTCGACGTTCGCCGCCTGCCTGTCCTTCGGTCGCAACAGCAACAGCAGGCTGCTCAGCGCCGCCGCGGCAACGCATACGAATAAGAACCGTTCGTTCCATTGAATCTCGCATGTCGGATGCTGTGCCGCCGGCATTCCCGGCCGTGGCGTCGGGTTCCCGCAGAAACGTGAAGACCGCCGGTTGCCATCCGTCCGGCTCGGGAAGGTCATCCGGCCGCGTCTTCCCCCAGCGCCTGGATGAAGCGCGAGAACAGCTCGGGCTGCGATGAAATCCCGAGCTTCGCGTACAGGTGCCGCCGGTGCACCTTCACCGTTTCCGGCGAAATCGCGAGCCGCTCGGCGATCGCCTTCGACGAGTTGCCGCGCAGCACCATTCTCGCGATCGACATCTCGCGATCGGTCAGCACGCCTGCGCCGAAGCGGGCGAGTGCCTGCTCGACCCGCGCGCCGAGATCGGCGTCGGGCGTCGCGCGTGCGGCGTCGCCCACCAGCCGCCAGTGCTGCCGGATCGCCGCGAGCACCCACGGCATCGCGGCCGTCAGCTTGCCGAGCGGCTCGACGTCGAAACGCGTGCTCGCGCCCAGCGACAGCGACAGCAGCATGTCGGCGCTCGGCCGCACGAGGATCTGGATCTCGTCGTCGCCCACCGCGTCGCGGAAATAGCTCAGGAAATACTCGCTCTGCCGGAACAGGTCGGGCGCGACTTCCTCGAGCCGGTAACAGCCATCTGCGAGCCCGTCGTGCGCGGCCTGCAGGAACGGGTCGAGCAGATACACGCCGTTCAGGTAGAGCGGCACGGGCGACGCGGCATCGGTGCCGCCCGTGTCGTATTCCTCGAGCACGAGCGGCACCCCGTCGGGGCCGATCGCGGTCGCGAGCGCATTGTCGAACGGCGCCATTTCATTGAGCAGCAGCACCAGGAAGCGCCAGAAGCGCGGCTGGCCGAGGTGATCGATTGCGCGGCCGAGCGCCTGGTGCATCGCGATTTCGGAAAAGAGACGATCCATACCACCACCGGAAGGGCGTAACACGAAGGGGGAATAGCGGTCCTGAAATTGGCTTCCTAGACTGCCACGCAATCAGTCGGGCCCGAGTATGGGCGTTCAAAAAAGTGCAGCACAGGAGAACGAGATGGCGATGATGTCGGAATCGACGGGCACGCTGCAAGCGGCGCCTGCAACGGAGGACGCGCCGCGCGCGCTGTCGCAGACGCTCAGCGTGCGCGACGCGGTGATGATCACCGTATCGGGCGTGACGCCCGCGAGCTCGATCTTCGTGATCGCGCCGTTCGCGATCCAGCAGGCCGGCAGCGGTGCCGTGCTGTCGTTCCTGCTCGGCGGCGTGCTCGCGCTCGCGTTCGCGCTCTGCTACGCGGAACTCAGCGCCGCGCACCGCAGCGCGGGCGGCGAGTATGTGATGGCCAAGCGCGTGTTCGGCACGCTGCCCGGCTACCTCACCTTCATCACGGTGCTGTCCGTCAGCGTGTTTATCCCGGCCGTGCTCGCGAGCGGCGCCGCGCCATACCTGAACAATGCGCTCGGCACGCACTTCAGCAACCAGTCGGTCGCGTTGACGATCGTGCTGCTCAGCTACCTGCTCGGCATGCTGAACATCAAGACGAACGCGTGGATCACGGGCGCGTTCCTGGTGGTCGAGATCGGCGTGCTGATGCTGATCGCGGGCCTCGGCTTCGGTTCCCCGCATCGCAGCGCCGACGCGCTGGTCGCGCCGGTCGTCGCGAGCGGCAACGCGCTCGTGCCCGCGACGCTGGCCGCGATCGTTCCGGCGATCGGCACGGCGATCTTCTGCTACAACGGCTTCGGATCGGCCGCGTATCTCGCGGAAGACCTGCGCGGCGGCAACCGCAATGTCGCGAAGGCAGTGATCTACTCGCTGCTCGTGATCCTCGTCGTCGAACTGATTCCGCTCACCGCGATCGTGCTCGGCGCGCCTTCGCTGACCGAGCTGACGAAGAGTGCCGACCCGATCGGCTATGTCGTGCGTTCGCTGAGCAACCCGGCGGTGTCGCGCGTGGTCAGCGGCGGGATCTTCCTGTCGGTGTTCAACGCGATCATCGCGATCGTGATCACGATGGGCCGGCTGCTGTACAGCAGCGGCCGGCATGCGCTCTGGTCGCGCACCTGCAACCGTGCCTTCTCGACGATCCACCCGCGTCTCGAATCGCCGTGGCTCGCGACCCTCGCGCTCGCGGTGCCGTCGGCGGGGCTCGTGTTCGTGTCGAGCCTCGACGAGCTGACCGCGTTCACGGTCGACCTGCTGCTGCTGATCTACCTGGTCGTCGGGCTGGCCGCGCTCGCGAGCCGGTTCGTGCGCCGCGACGTCGAGCATCATTACCGGATGCCGTTGTGGCCCGTGACGCCGCTCGTCGCGGTGGCGGGCGCCGCGTACACGCTCTACACGACGCTGGCCACAGCCACGAAACCGACCGACCTCATCATCATCGCCGGCCTGCTGATTGCCGCGCTCGCGATGTACGCAGTCTGGGCGCGCCACAGCGAAGCGTTCCGCGCGCTCTGAGCGACGGGTCGAAGCCTTGCCGTACCGAAACACCGAACCATTGAAAGACGGGAGGAATTGCATCATGCGCACGAGGGATCTCGGCATCCGCATCGGACTCGGCACGCCGGGCCGCTTCAACGCGATCACGGACGTTCCGGGCGTGCGGGTCGGACATTGCACGCTGAACGAGGAGAACGGCGACGCATCGATCCGCACCGGCGTCACCGTCATCGAGCCGCGCGCGGGCGCCGCGCACGATTCACCCTGTTTCGCGGGCGTGCACGTGCTGAACGGCAACGGCGATGCGACGGGGCTCGAATGGATCCGCGAAGCCGGCCTGCTCACCACGCCGATCGCCTATACGAACACGCACAGCGTCGGCGCGGTGCGCGATGCACTCGTCGCGAACGAGCGCGAAGCGGCGGCGGGCCGCGTGTACTGGTGCATGCCGGTCGTGATGGAAACCTACGACGGCCTGCTGAACGACATCTGGGGGCAGCACGTGAGCGCCGCGCACGTGCTGCGCGCGCTGGCCGCCGCGCAGACGGGGCCGGTTGCCGAAGGCGGCGTGGGCGGCGGCACGGGCATGATCTGCCACGAGTTCAAGGGCGGCATCGGCACCGCGTCGCGTGTGCTCGCGGCCGATGCGGGCGGCTGGACCGTCGGCGCGCTCGTCCAGGCGAACTACGGCGTGCGCGAGATGCTGCGCGTGGCCGGCTACCCGGTCGGCGAAGTGCTGCGGCACGTGCCTTCGCCGTTCCGCGCGCCGGACGCGCAGGGCGAGGCCGGGATGGGCTCGATCGTCGTGACGATCGCGACCGACGCGCCGTTGCTGCCTCATCAATGCACGCGGCTCGCGCAGCGTGCCAGTGTCGGGCTCGCGCGGGTCGGCGGCGGCACGGAGGATTCGAGCGGCGACATCTTCCTTGCGTTCGCAACGGGCAACGACGGCCTGCCGGCGGCGAACTACGGCAGCAAGGGGGCGCCGACCACCGGCGTGAAGATGGTCAACAACGACCATATTTCCGCGCTGTTCGTCGCGGCGGCGGAAGCGGTGGAGGAAGCGATCGTGAACGCGCTCGTCGCGGGCGGCGACGTCGAGTCGCGCGGTGCGCGGGTCGAAGGGCTGGGGCAGGCGCGCTTGCTGGATGCGTTGCGCGAGGTGGGCTGGCGGCCGGGGCGCGGCGCCTGAAACGGCATGCGCCGCTTCAATCGAAGCGGCGTGGGGCGGAGCGGCGATGCGGCGATCGGCCGGGCCGCGATCGGCCGGGCCGCCGCTCGCCCGCGCAGGTCATGCGGGCGGTGCGGGCCTGGCCGTGACGACGCGGCGTCATGCTCAGCTGCCGAAGTAGATGTTGCAGAAGCTGACGGGGCCGACGCAGGCGTTCGGGTCGTCCTGCTTCGATTGCGCACGATCGACGCGGCCGGCGGCCTTCACGGCTTCGACGCGGTTCGCCTGTTGCTGTGCGTCGTCTGCCGGTGCCGGCTGTGCGTGAGCGACAGCAGCGGTGAGCGACAGGGCAACGAGGGCGAGGTGCAGCGGCTTCATTTTTGTTTCTCCTGGGTGAGTGCCAGTCTCGCTGGCAGTGAGGAAACTATAGGCTCGCACTGCTTAAAGATTAATCACCGCGCCTGTAGAGCATATTTCCATCCGGAACAAGGATCCCGTTGCGCACGCACCGATCGTCAAGGGCGTCGATGGCATCGATGGGATCAATGGCGATGCCGGTTGAACGGCGCGTCCTTGTCCAGCAGCGCGCTGCGCATGAAGTGCAGGCAGCCGACGATGCGCTGCATGCGGTGCCGCTCGTTGGGCACCGCATACCACGCCTGCAGCGCGTGCTGCGCGGCGCGGATCGCGAGATTCACCGATTTCAGCGTGCGTGCGTGATGGCCGGGCGTCGGATCGTCGAAGAAGCGCGGCAGCTCGTGCAGCACCGCGTCGATCGAGCCGGTCCAGCGCAGCGTCTGCGGCGGCTTCGATGCGCGGAACGCGTTCATTTCGTCGCGCAGGTCGATCACCGCGTGGCCGACTTCGAGCGTCGACAGCATCCAGCGCAGCGCGTCGCGATGCTGCCGCGTGCGCCGCACGAGCAGCGTGCGCAGTTGCGCCATCAGGTCGTGGGTACTCGACTGGAAGCGCTGCGCGAGGCCGTCCGGCGCGCCTTCGCACGCCAGCGTGACCTGGCGGCGCAGGTCGTGCGCGATGCGGCCCGTGAGCCACGGCATGTGAGTCGGGAACACGACCGCGAACACGAGCGAGCACACGAGCATCGCGATGACGACGGCCAGGCCGTTGTTGATCAGCACCTCGGGCGTATACGCGATCACGTTGTCCGGCCCCGCGAGCAGGCAGAAGAACACCGCGAAGCCGATCCCGTAACCGGACAATCCCGGCCGCATCGCGAGAAACGCGCCGACGCCGAGCACCGGCGCGAGCGCCGCGCACAGCAGCGGAAAGCCTTCGATGTTCGGATACACGTAGCACAGGAACAGGTAGCCGATGGCGGTCGCGAATGTCGCGCCGACGCTCATCTGCGCCACGAACTTCGGCGCGCGCGGCGACGTCGAGCTGAGCGCGCACGCGATCGCGGTGGCGGTCACGGCAAGCGGACCGCTTGGCCATTCTGAGGCGATCCAGAACACGCTCATCGCACCGACGGCGACGACCGTGCGCAGGAACGCGAAGCCGACGAAGAACGTATTGGTCTTCACCGCGTAATGCGTGACCGAGCGCTCGAACGCATGGTCGTCCTGGTCGAGCGACGCATAGGTGTCGGCGTAGCCGAGGTATTCGCCGATGAAGCGGTACAGCAGCTCGATCGCGGTATCGAAGTCGAGCAGGCCGCCGGGCGCGTGTTCCTCGATGTTTCGCCGCGAGGCGCGCGCGGCTTTCGGCAACGCGCTGTGGAAGCGGCGCAGATCGACCAGTGCACCGGCGGCCGGCGCGATGCCGCGCTGCCGCTCGTCGCGCAGCGCGGCGAAACGCTGCGCGAGCGCATCGACGTGCGGCGCGAGCGCATCGAGCACCGCGTCCGAGCCGTTCGCGCGCAGCCGCTTGACGAGCTGGTGCAGCGCATGCAGCCGCGTGCACGCGTTCATGAACTCGCTGTTCAGCCGCGCGAGCCGGCGGCTGCGCGCGCGAATGTGCGGATCCTCGAACGACGCGAACGCGCGGTTGGCCTCGAAGCCGACGATGTCGTCGACGAAATCCGCGAAGCGCCGCTCGAAATCGGCGCGGGCGACGTCGCCCGCGAGTGCGCCGGCCGTGAACGCCGCGAACGTCGCATGGCGGGTGCCCAGCGAGCGCATCAGCGCCTTCGCGGAGCTGAGCGGCAGGATCAGCGCGCTGACCGCGCCCGAGCAGGCGATGCCGAGCGCGACTTCCGCGGCACGCGTGAGCGCGGACTGGAACAGCGTCTGCGGCGTCATCACGGCCGGCAGGCCGATCAGCGCGGCCGTATAGCCGGCGAGTACGAAGCCGTACCAGCGGAAGTGGCGGTTGCGCACCGCGAGTGCGATGCAGCTGCCGATCCACAGCGTGATGCCGGCCATGTACAGCTCGGGCTGCTGCGCGAACAGCCCGCCGAGCGCGAGCGCGGCGACGAGACCGGCCGCCGTGCCGAGCACGCGGTAGAAACTCTTCGCGAACACCATTCCCGACAGCGGCTGCATCAGCACGAACACGGTCGTCATCGCGGTGCGCGGCTGCGACATCTCCAGGCGCATCGCGATGCCCATCGCGAGCAGCGCCGCGAACACGGTTTTCGCGAGGTGCAGCCAGATCAGCCCGTCGCTCGCGGCCCAGTCGCGTGCCGCGTCGCCGAGTGGATCGAGCCATGCCCTCCATCGTGCCGGTTCGATGGAAGGTCGCTCGATCGCAGGTTGTGGCTTCATGAAAAGAGGGGGCCGGTACGGGGCCGGGCACGGTGCCACGGCACGTCCGAACGGGTCCGTTCGACTGGTGAGGCGCCGATTGTAGGAGCGCGGCGCCCGTGCATTAACGCAGCTGCGGGGAAACGATAGTTGCAGCCGGAGTAACAATCTGTCGCATCCAGTGGAGGAAAATAGCGGCTCCGCTACAGGTTGCTCACAGGAATGGATACCCTACAAAACATGCGGGTGTTTGCGCGTGTCGTCGAGACGGGCAGTTTCACTGCCGCCGCGCAATCGCTGAATTCGACGACGGGCGCGATGTCGCGCGCGGTGTCGGAGCTCGAGGCGCGCCTGCGTACTCGTCTGATGAATCGTTCGACGCGCCGTCTCGCACTCACGTCGGCCGGCGAAAGCTATCTGCGGCGCTGCCGCCAGATCCTCGCCGACGTCGACCGCGCGGAAGAAGAGGCGAGCTGCGCGCACGAACGGCCGGCCGGCGTGCTGCGCATGCACAGCTTCGCGAGCGTCGGCCATCACTATGTATTGCCCGCACTGACGCGCTATCACGCGCAGTTTCCGGACGTGTCGATCGAGCTGTCGCTGTCGCAGCGCATGCCCGACCTGTTCGACGGGACGAGCGACATGGCCGTCGTGACCGCGTCGTCGCTTCCCGATTCGGAACTCGTGTCGCACCTGCTCGGCTCGACCTTCAGCATCCTGTGCGCGTCGCCCGACTACGTGAAACGCCACGGCGCGCCGGCCCGTCCGCAGGATCTTGCCGCGCACGCGTGCCTGACGCTGTGCACGCCGGCGTTCCCGACGCACGAATGGGTGCTCGAAGGGCCCGAAGGCGTCGAGCAGATCCACGTCGCGGGGCCGGTGCAGACCAATACGGCCGAATCGCTCGCGCTCGCGATCCGCGACGGCATCGGGATCGGCATGCTGCCGCTTTACTCGGCGATCGACGCGCTGCGCGACGGCACGCTCGTGCGCGTGCTGCCCGCGCACATCCTGCAGAAGATGAACGTGTACGCGCTGTATCCGTCGCGCCGCTTCGTCGATGCGAAGGTGCGGACGTGGGTCGAGATGCTGCGTGCCCAGGTGCCGGGGATGATTGCGCGCGACGTCGAGATGCTGAACGCGATCGACCGCGAACCGCAGGCCGCCTGAGCGGCCGACGCGTATCGGCGTAGCGCCGGCTTCTTCTCTTCAGCCGGCTTCTTCTCTTCACGCGAATTTCGGCAACCACGCCAACGCGACTCGCCGCGCCCACGGTACATCGTCCCCGTGGGCGCGGCGCATCGTCATGACGTTACAGCGCGGGCTTTGCCGCCGTGCCCGATTCCGTTGCCGGCTCGCCGGCCGGGCCGTATGCGGCGTGCGCGGCCTTCTGTTGCGCGAGGCGCTTTTCGTGGAGCCGCTCCTGTGCCGCCAGGATGTCGTCCGGATAGTTGATGGATTCGCCGCGCGCCGGGTTGTAGCCGACCGATTCGAGGTCGCTCAGCTCCTGCAGCACTTGCGCGCGCGTGACGGGCGACTTTGCCGACTGGGCGAACGACAGGGCCGGTGCAGCGAGCAGGACGGCAGCGGCGGCGGTAACGACGAGCGATTTCACGAGGTTCTCCTGGGTACGGGGTGGGTGGCCGGCGCGACGCGCGATGCGCGCCCCCGACCTTCGCTGGCAGTCTACGCAGCGCCCGCGCGCGTAAAAACCCCGATTCCAGGCAGGCTGCCTTCCAGATGGAACAACATTGATGCGCCGCCCGCCGCGAACGAACCCGCATGCGAACGCAGGTGCGTGACCGTCGGGCGGCGATGCATCGCGTCGATCAGAAGCGCGTGCGCATGCCGATCGTGCCGACGATCTGGTTCGCGGTGCTCGATGCGCCGCCCGAGCCGTCGATGAACGCCCGGTAGCCGCGGCCCGATGCGTGCTGATACATCGCTTCCGCGTAGACGTCCGTGCGGCGCGACAGCTTGTAGACGGCCTGCAGGTCGACCTGGTGCCACTTCGGATCGGTGCCGTGCCTGCTGTCGGGGTTCGACACGCTGGCGTCCGTGTACACGTAGGCCGCGCCGAGACTGACGGCCGGCGTCACCGCATAGCGCACGTTCACGTCGTAGTTGTTGAACGCGACCTGGCCGGTCGAGCCGAACGAGCCCGTGTTGTCGTACTGCGAGCGCGTATAGACGAAGCCGACGGTGGCCGGGCCGAACCCGTAGCTGATGCCGCCGCCGTACGAACGCATGCGGTCCGAGCCGATCGACCAGCCGCCCTGGTTCAGGCTCTTCGCTTCGGCCGCGTCGGTCGCGCCCGGGCTCGCGCTCGTCGAGCCCTTCGTGCCGTTCATCTGCAGGTACGCGCCGGCCAGCTTCAGCGGGCCGTTCGTGTAGCTCGCCGCGACGCTGTATGCGCGGTTCGCGCCGAAGCTGGTCGCGTTCGAGAACGCGTACATTGCGCCGACCTTGAAGCCCGCATACGTCTCGCTCGTGTACTTGACCGCGTTGTTGATGCGCAGCGAGTGGTTCAGGTTGTCGTTGTCGAACGGGTGCGCGAAGCTCGTGTCGCCGAGGTCGCCGGCCGTGGCGGACAGCGGCGCGACGAAATCGACCATCGTGTCGTACTGGCGGCCGAGCGTCAGCGTGCCATAGCCGCTCTGGCTCAGGCCGACGTACGCGTGGCGGCCGAACAGCTTGCCGTCCTGCCCGAGCCCGCCGTTGTTCACGTTGAAGCCGTTCTCGAGCACGAACAGCGCCTTCAGGCCGCCGCCGAGATCCTCGGTGCCGCGAAACCCGACGCGGCTGCCGTTGACGGTGCCGCTGTTCAGGCGCCACAGCGACGCGCCGTTGGCGTTGTTGGTGTAGACGATGCCGGCATCGATCAGGCCGTACAGCGTGACCGAGCTCTGTGCGTGAGCGAGCGGGGCGAACAGCGTGGCGGTGCATGCGCCGGCGACGAGGGTTTTTTTCAAGTGAGGCTCCTGCGTGTGGAAGGGGAACGAAAGTTCGGCGCAAGTATAGGAACGCAACCCGCGCGCAAGGCCGCCGGGGGCCGCGAGCGCACCTTTCCGGATCAGGCAAGAGTCGTTCACAAAACTGACACGACGCGCGGTGCGCGCGTGACGGTGGTGGTTTTTGCACGGTCGCACGCGGGCGGTATCCCTCCGTCGCGGGCGTGCTGTCGCGTCGGTGCAACATGAGCGGGGCGTGGCACGGCGGTGGGTCGGTGCGACTGGCGCGCGGAGAACGGCTCGCCTGCATCCACGCCCGCGACCGGCATCACTCGTGTTCAAAGGCGGGCGCGTGCACACATTCCAGGCTCGTCAACCGGATCGCGCGACCGGCCTACTCGAAGCACTCGGCCGTTCTCACGAATACGCCGCAACGGGAAGGCGATCCTGCGGCGTGAACCGGAACGCATCACGTATCCGGTACCCGGATTGAAGCGGACGGTGAACTTCGGGCTGCCTTGACCCGCCGGTCTTCGTATATTCATCAAATGCATGAGTCGATTCGAAAAATACGTTTGTCTCATGATTGTCGCCGGCCTACGATGCGGTCCTGACGACGGCGCGAGTGGCGCGCCGTCTTTTTCGATCCCATCCGCGAACCCCATGCGCCCCGATCTCCCGTCCGCTCCCGCATCCCCTTCGCCGGCCGCCAGCCCGTTCGCGCGCATGGCCGTCGTCACGATCCTGACCGGCGTCGGCGCGGGCTTCGGCGGCATGCTGCTCGCGCTGCTGCTGCATGCGATCCAGCACGTCGCGTTCGGCTACAGCATCGCGCACGTGATCGGCACCGAGAGCTTCCTCACCGGCGTGACCGGCGCCGATCCGCTGCGCCGGCTCGCGGTGCTGATCGTCTGCGGGATCGTCGCCGGCGGCGGCTGGTGGGCGCTGTACCGGTTTGGCCGGCCGCTCGTCAGCATCCGCCGCGCGGTGCGCGCGGCCGATCCGCGGATGCCGGTCGTCAGCACGACGATTCACGCGCTGCTGCAGATCGTCACCGTCGCGCTCGGCTCGCCGCTCGGCCGCGAAGTCGCCCCGCGCGAGATCGGATCGCTGCTGGCGGGGCAGCTTGCGCATCGTGCGGGGCTCACCCCCGACGATTGCCGGCTGATGGTCGCGTGCGGTGCGGGCGCGGGCCTCGCGGCCGTCTATAACGTGCCGCTCGGCGGCGCGATCTTCGTGCTCGAAGTGCTGCTCGGCACGTTCGAACTGCGTGCGCTGGTCGTGGCGGTCGCGACGTCGGCGATCGCGGCGGCCGTCGCGTGGATCGGCCTCGGCAACGAACACCAGTACACGGTGCCGCCGTTCGTGCTGACCACGCCGCTGGTGGCATGGTCGATCGTCTGCGGGCCGCTGTTCGGCTTCGCCGCATACGGCTTCGTGCGGCTCACGACGCGCGCCCGGGCGAACGCGCCGAAAGACGGGCGGCTGCCCGTGCTTGCGCTGATCAACTTCGCGGTGATCGGCGTGCTCGCGATGCGGTTTCCGCAACTGCTCGGCAACGGCAAGGGTCCGGCGTCGCTGGGTTTCGACGGCACGCTGACGATCGGCCTCGCCGCCGCGCTGCTCGTGCTGAAGGTGCTGATCGAGGCCGGCAGCCTGCGGGCCGGCGCGGAAGGCGGCCTGCTGACACCGGGCCTCGCGAACGGTGCGCTGCTCGGCGTCGTGCTCGGCGGGCTGTGGAGCCTCGTGTGGCCGGGTGCGCCGATCGGCGCTTGCGCGCTCGTCGGCGCGACCGCGTTTCTCGCCGCGTCGATGCAGATGCCGATCACGGCGGTCGTGCTGCTGCTCGAGTTCACGCGCGCGGATCACGACAGCCTCGTGCCGATGCTGCTTGCCGTGACCGGGTCGCTCGTCGCGTATCGGGTGGCGCAACGGTGGAGTGAGGGGCGGGCGAAGGCGATGGAGGTGGTCAAGGAGCGTGCGGTGGCGATGCGTTAATGCGTCCACGCAGCCAGGAGGCGAACGACGTTTGCCTTTTTTGTCGCCAACAAATCACCGAAAGTTGACGATTTGTATCCGTTCCAAAGCAAGCTGTTGCCGCGGTGATCCACGCAGGACGATGAAGCCGATACGATCGGAGGCGCCAAGCGTGGGGCCGCTTTAGAGGAACGGCATCCCGTCGATCACCTGCGCCCGGATGCACGCGTGCAACAGTCATTGCTTCCCTGGGTCCGTTGTCCTTCCCGAGTCATTCACGATAGCGTTTTCCGCTCATTCAAATTCAAACGATCTGAGGGAAAATGTCGAATTCGTACAAGTACGGCGTTCATGACGGCTTGAGGCGCGAAGCGTTGCTTTTCCTGATCTTCATCGAAGAGACTGGCAAGGCGGCGGGTGTAGATGACGCGATCGGTATCGCGATGGTGTTGCTGGGCCAGCGCTTTATCCGCACGCGCGGCAAGTTCGCAAACGCCGTCAAGGGCACCTCGATCGCGTCGGTGGTTTCTCGTCGCTTGCTGCCGTACGAACTGAAGCATCGGATTTTGCCAACCGTTACGTCGTTCACGAGTCTTGTCATGTTGCGGATCAAGTTCACGCGGAATATCGGCGCTTTTGTTGGGCGCGCCATTCCAGGAGCAGGTTGGGTCCTCCTGGCAACGGATATCTCGCTGATCACTTGTCGCACGATCGGCACGTACAACAGCATCGTGAAGCCCGAGGATCGTTTGTATGGCTGACGCCTGGAAAAACCTCGAAGCGTTCATTGCGACCGATATCGGCAAGCTTCCAGTCGGTCGGATCGAGCTCACGCGGGACACGGATCTCTATCACGATCTCGACATGGAGCCGGAGTACATCGATGCGTTCGTCCGGCGATGGGCCGTGACGTTTGACGTCGACTTGTCCATGTTCGACATCCACGATTACTACCCGTCGGCGAAGCTCGGCATCGGTTCGTTCCTTGCCACGGTCGTCAGATCGCCGTTCAGCAACAAGGCGCGCGAAATCCTGGGCGGCCGGTCGCTCACACTCGGCATGATGGTCGAGGCGATGGAGCGCGGGCGCTGGGAGGCGTGACGAACGCGGTGCGTTGATCGAGGCGTCGAAGCGACGTAAGGGCTGCCTGTCATTTATCCCGTTTTCCTGTCGATACGACCGCGCGATCGCGGCCCCCCGCATACCAAAGCGCGTCCGCCGGTTCTATGCAAGAATCCGCGCGTTTCCGCGCATCCACCCACAACGACACGCGCGGACGTCCCTATCAGGAAACGAGGAGCTCAAGTTGATCCAGCGCATTTCCCGCTTTTTCACGCAGGTGGTTCACCGCGTGTTGCCCGACCCGTTGATTTTCGCGATCCTGCTGACGATCGTCACGTTCGCGCTCGCGTTCGGCCTCACACCCAATACGCCCGCCCAACTCACGACGATGTGGGGTTCGGGTTTCTGGAACCTGCTCGCGTTCTCGATGCAGATGGTGATGATTCTCGTCACCGGTCACGCACTCGCGAGTTCGCCGCCCGTGAAGCGCATGCTCGTCGCGCTCGCGAGCACCGCGCGCACGCCGGGGCAGGGCGTGATGCTCGTCGCGTTCGTCGGCGCGCTCGCGTGCGCGATCAACTGGGGCTTCGGCCTCGTGCTCGGCGCGATGCTCGCGCGCGAAGTGGCGCGTCGCGTGGCCGGCAGCGATTACCGGCTGCTCGTCGCGTCCGCGTACATGGGCTTCCTGAGCTGGCACGGCGGATTGTCGGGTTCGGTCCCGCTCGTCGCGGCCACGAAGGGCAACCCGATGGAAAAGACCATCGGGCTGATTCCCGTGTCGCAGACGATCTTCACCGGCTACAACGCGTTCATCACGATCGGCCTGATCGTGATGCTGCCGTTCCTCGCGCGCCTGATGATGCCGAAGCCGGGCGACGTGGTCAGCGTCGATCCGGCGTTGCTGGCCGAACCGCCGAGCGTCGAGCGCCAGCTCGGGCCCGACGCGACGTTCGCGGAGCGGATGGAGGAGAGCCGTGCGTTGTCGGTGTTCGTCGCGGCGCTGTGTGCGGCGTTCCTCGTACTGAAGTTCGTGCAGAAGGGCTTCGCACTCGACATCGACACCGTGAACCTCGCGTTCCTCGCGGCCGGCATCCTGCTGCACCGTACGCCGATGGCCTATGCGCGTGCGGTGGCCGGTGCGGCGCGCGGCGCGTCGGGGATCATGATCCAGTTCCCGTTCTACGCGGGCATCCAGGCGCTGATGGATCATTCGGGGCTCGCGGGCGTGATCACGAAGTGGTTCGTCGATATCGCGAACGTGCATACGTTCCCGCTGCTCGCGTTCCTGAGTTCCGCCGTGATCAATTTCGCGGTGCCGTCGGGCGGCGGCCACTGGGTCGTGCAGGGCCCGTTCGTGATGCCGGCGGCTCAGGCGCTCGGTGCCGATCTCGGCAAGGCGGCGATGGCGATCGCGTACGGCGAGGCCTGGACCAACATGGCGCAGCCGTTCTGGGCGCTGCCCGCGCTGGCGATCGCGGGGCTCGGTGTGCGCGACATCATGGGGTACTGCGTGACGACGCTGCTGTTCTCGGGCGTCGTGTTCGTCGCGGGGATGTATCTGTTCTGACCGCGTGAGGCGGGCGGGGCGCAGCCCGTCTCACGCCGGTCTGGTTCCAGCCTGCCTTTCAGCCGCGCGACCGCACGTCGGCGCGCTCGTGCCCGTGACGCAACGCGAGGCTCGCGAATGCCGCGACGACGAGCGCGGCCGCCAGCAGCGTCAGCCCGTTCTTTGCATTGCCGGTCGCCTGTTCGATCGCGCCGACGACGGTGGGCCCGACGAAGCCGCCGAGCAGCCCGCACGTATTCACGAGCCCGAGCCCGCCGGCCAGCGCACTGCCGGCGAGCCGCGACGCCGGAAACGTGAACACGATCGACTGCACGACGAAGAACATCGACGCGGACACGCACACGCAAAGCAGGCCCGCCAACGGTGACGCATGCGCGGCGCCGACCATCCCGGCCGCCATGATCGCGAGCCCCGCGCACAGCATCCGCCGCGAATGACGCGACTCGCGTGCGAAGCGCGGCAACGTCCCGGCCCCGAGCGCGGCGGCGAGCCAGGGCAGCGACGTCAGCAACCCGACCGCGACCGGCGACAGACGTCCCGACGCGCCGATGATCCCCGGCAGGAAGAAGATCACCGTGTAGATGGTCAACTGGTGGCAGAAGTACACGAAGATTGCGAGCCAGATCTGCGGGTCGCGCAATGCGGCGCCGAACGCGTGGCCGCCGTGCGCGGCGACGCCCGCATCCTGTTCGGCGGCCAGCTTGCGCTCGAGCGCGCGGCCGGTTTCCGGGGCGAGCCACGGCGCGGCGCTCGGGCGGTCCGGCAAGCGTGTCCACACGACGAACGCGAGCAGGATCGCCGGAATGCCTTCGACGACGAACAACCATTGCCAGCCGTGGAAACCGAGCGTGCCGTCGAGTTCGATCAGCGCACCGGCCAGCGGCCCGCCGACGATATTCGCAATGCACACGCCGAGCAGGAAATAGCCGGTGGCGCGCGCACGTTCCTCCCGGCCGAACCAGTACGTCAGATACAGCATCACGCCGGGAAACAGGCCGGCTTCGGCCACGCCGAGCAGCAGGCGCATCACGTAGAACGACGTCTCGCCGCGGACGAACGCCATCGCGATCGACAGCGCGCCCCACGTGATCATGATCCGCGTGATCCAGAAGCGCGCGCCGACGCGATGCATGATCAGGTTGCTCGGGATCTCGAAGAGCGCGTAGGTGAGAAAGAACAGCCCCGCGCCGAGCCCGTACGCGGCCGATGAGATGCCGAGATCGACGCCCATCGAATGTTTGGCGAACGCGATGTTGGTGCGGTCGAGAAAGCTGATCACATACGCGGCGATCAGCAGCGGCATGAGTTTGCGGAACAGCAGCCGGTTCAGCGACGCATTCGCGTCGGTCGCGGTGGACGACAGGGCCTGAGCGTGATGAGTGGACATGCGGACGACTCCGGTAAGGGCGAACCGGCGCGCACGGCAAGCACGGCGCGCCGCGTTCGGCAAATGCCGCTGCGCGGCAGGCAGCGGATGGGCAGTCGACGGAGCCGCGCCGGCGGCGCTCGAACGGAGCGGGGCGATGAAGGGCGTCCTGGCGCCGGCCGGTTCGGGCCGGCGCCTTGTCACTGCGCTTGCGGATGCGGGTGTGGGGGAGCGACCCGGCGATCAGAAATTCACGGCGTCGCCGCCCTTGAGCGCGAGCATCGCGCGCGCCTCGGCCGGCGTTGCGATCTCGAGCGACAGGCCTTCGAGAACTTGACGCATTTTCAGGACTTGCGCGGCGCTCGATTCCGCGAGCTTGCCGGGCGCGATCCACAGCGAATCCTCGAGCCCGACGCGCACGTTCGCGCCTTGCGCGGCGCCGATCGTCGCGAGCGGAATCTGGTTGCGGCCCGCGCCGAGGATCGACCACACGTAATCGCTGCCGAACAGGCGGTCGGCCGTCCGGCGCATGTGCATCAGGTCTTCCGGGTGCGCGCCGATCCCGCCGAGCAGGCCGAACACGCTTTGCACGAAGAACGGCGGTTTCGCGAGCCCGCGATCGACGAAGTGCGCGAGGTTGTACAGATGCGAGATGTCGTAGCACTCGAATTCGAACCGCGTGCCGTTCGCGCCGCAGCGCGTGAGGATCGTCTCGATGTCCGCGAACGTATTCTTGAACACGAGATCGCGGCTTTTCTCGAGATGTTCGCGCTCCCACGGATGCTTCAGCTCGCGGAAGCGCTCGAGCATCGGGTACAGCCCGAAGTTCATCGAGCCCATGTTCAACGACGCGACCTCGGGCTGGAAATGCAGCGCGGGCTGCAGCCGTTCGTCGACCGTCATGTGCGGGCTGCCGCCCGACGTGAGGTTGATCACCGCGTCGGTCTGCGCCTTGATGCGCGGCAGGAATTCGGCGAACACGGCCGGATCCTGTGTCGGCTTGCCGTCGGACGGGTTGCGTGCGTGCAGGTGCAGGATCGCCGCGCCGGCCCGTGCGGCCGCGACCGCGGCCGTTTCGATTTCGTGCGGTGTGACAGGCAGGTACGGCGACATCGACGGCGTATGGATCGCGCCGGTCGGCGCACAGGTGATGATGACTTTACGAGCGTTTGCCACGGATGGATTCCTTTCGATGAACGATGCAGGACGCGTCAGAGCACTTCGACGTTGCCGCAGACGGAGATCGCCTGGCCGGTGATGCCATGCCCGCCCGGCGAGCACAGGAACAGCGCGGTCGCGGCGATCTCGGCCGGATCGGTCATGCGCCGCAGCGAGATCTTCTCGAGATAGCGCTTCTCCATGTCGTCGTAGCCGATGCCGAGCTGCTGCGCGCGCGCCTCGATCACGCGGCGCATCCGCGGGCCGCGCACGATGCCGGGCTGGATCGCGTTCACGCGGATGCCGAGCGGCCCGAGTTCGATCGCGAGGCTCTTCACGAGGCCGACCACCGCCCATTTGGTGGCCGCATACGGCGTGCGGAACGCATAGCCGAGCCGGCCGGCGACCGACGACAGTGCAATGATCGCGCCGCCGTGTTTCGACTCGCGCAGCAGCGGCACCGCGCGGCGCGCGAACTGGAATTGCGCGTTCAGGTTGATCGCGACGGTCTGTTCCCACTGCACGGGGTCGATTTCGTCGATGCCGCCGGTCGGGCCGGCGATCCCCGCGTTGTTGACCAGCACGTCGAGGCCGCCGAGCCCGGTCGACACGTCGGCGAACACGCGCTCGACGGCGGCCGGGTCGGATACATCGGCCAGCGTCGCGCTGATCGCGCCGGCCGCGGCGCGCGGCGGCCGGTCGGCGAGCGCCGCGATCGCGGCTTGCGAGGCGTCGCACACGTGCACGCGCGCGCCGCATTCGGCGAACGCGTCGGCGATTTCGAGACCGATGCCCGACGCGCCGCCCGTCACGAGGACGCGCAGGCCGTCATAGGGTTTCAGCAGGTCGGAAGCTGTCATGCCGGGTTGTCTCCATCGTTGGTGTAGTCGGATTGCGGCCGCTCGCGATTCGGCGGGTCGAGGCGGGCGGCGGCTACGGTTTCGCGTTCACGGTCCGCGGCGTCTGTTCGGCCCGCAGCGTCTTGGCGAGATCGTGCGCGGCGCCGCCGATGTCGAGCGCGATGCCGGCCCGCACGCCTGCGCCGTCGCGTCGCTCGAGTGCATCGACGATGGCACGGTGCGCATCCATCGAGCGCCGCATGTGCGGAATGTCGAGCGCGACCATGTTGAGGAACGGGCCGACGCGCATCCACAGGTTCTCGACGATCGCGAGCGTGTTTTCGCTGGCGCCGTGCGCGTAGATCGCGCTGTGGAACGCGAAATTGCTTTGCAGGTAGGCGCGCGAGCGGCCGGCCTCGACGTGTGCCTGCATCGTTTCGCAGGTCTTGCGCACGACCGCGATCTGCGCGTCGGTCATCCGCTCGCACGCGCGCTCGGCGATGCAGCCTTCGAGGGCGATCCGCACGTCGCGCAGTTCGTCGAGCATGTCGAGCGTCATCGGCGGAACGACGAGCGCCCGGTTCGGGCCGTCGACCAGCGCGCGCTCGGCGCGCAACCGCGTGAGCGCGGCACGCACCGGCATCGTCGACGAGCCGACTGCCTCGGCGACGCTGCGCAGGCTCAGCGCCTGGCCGGGCGCGAAGCGGCCGCTCATCAGCGCTTCGCGCAGTTGCTGGTAGACCTTGTCGGCCATCGTTTCCTGTTCGATGGCTTTCAGTGCGGGCGGGACGATACGAGGCGGCAAGGCGGGGTTCTCCTGGGATTGATCTGCGATCTGTGATCACACTTGCGATGTGCGAAGTTTTGTCGATCGGTGCGGCGGAGTCAAGATGAACGGGATCGGGGAAAACGAGGGGGTGGGTGGACGAAGAGGCTGTCGGCGACAGTCGGCCATACTTTTCCCCGTCGGGGTTTGATCCGATCCTCGAGGTCCGGCCGCGGAGGGCGACGGACGCGAGCATCCGGGGCGCGACCATGGTTACTTCAACGAACCGGGCGCGCGGTATCGTACCGATCGCGCAAATTTTTGGAGCCTGTCATGAGGGGAGTCCGGATCACGGCCGTGCTGACGTGCGTTGCGCTTTAACCAGCAGCGATTGGCGCGAAGGATGTGGCACAAGCCTCGCCGGAGTCCGGCTCACGAACATACCTCCAGAACTTCAAGGACATGGTGCTCGCGGAGTGCCTCGCTACCGCGTACAAGCAGGCGCCCGGCGTGAGCAAGGATATCGGCAGCAGCATCAGCGCGTTGCGCGACTGGACCTACTACGACATGGAGCGTGCGCCGGATGTCATTCACGCGCTGGTCGCGAAGTATCTGGCTCGAGACTATCGGAATCCGGTTGTCGAATCGGAAGTCGGGGACGTGAAGTTCGACTTCCTGAAGTGCCTCGATCTGTATCACGGCAAGGAACTGGACGCTGTCGCGAAGCCGCTCGTGTTGCATCCGAACCGGACTTATCGGAGCGAGGCATCGCGGAAGCCGCAGTAGCGATCAAACGCCGTTGCGCACCGCCGGGGCGCACGGTCTCCCGCCTCACGAACCCTACTCGAGCGTCCGGATCGAGTTGCTGATCCCGCGCGCGCAGTCGATCACCGCCGGCGCGAGCTTGCGGCGCGCGTCGTCGAACGTCCAGCGGCTAGTCGGCGCGACCACGTGCACGGCCGCGACCGGCTGCCCCTGGCTGCCGAGTACGGGCGCGGCAATCGACATGTCGCCGATGAACAGTTCTTCCTGGTTGGTCGCATAGCCTTCGCGCCGCGCGTTGTCGAGCAATGCGACGAGATCGTCGAGCGCCGTGACGGTGCGCGGCGTATGCGGCGTGCGCACCATGTCGTCGAGCCGCGCGCGTGCTTCTTCCGGCGCCAACGCGCTCAGGAACGCGCGCCCGGAACCGGTGCAGTACATCGGGATGCGGCTGCCGATCGGCATGTGAATCGGCACGAACTTGGTCGACACGAAACGCGCGACGTACACCATTTCGTCCTCGTCCGGCTCGGTGAGGTTGGTGGTTTCGCCGGTCAGGTTCGTGAGTTCGGACAGGAACGGATTCGCGACGTCGATCAACGTGTCGGCGGCGAGATAGTTGAAGCCGATCCGCATCACGTGCGGCGTGAGCTGGTAACGCCGCGTGACCGGATGCTTGCGGATGTAGCCGAGCTTCTCGAGCGTATAGACCATCCGCTGCGCGGAGCTTTTCGTCATCCCCGCCGCGTCGGCCACCTCCGCCAGCGTCATCGTGCGCCGTTTCGCGCTGAACGCGCGCAGCACGTTCAGCCCTTTTTCCAGCGACTGGTTGAACAGCAGATCGTTTGCTTGGTCGGGCGACGTTTCCATGGCGAGGAGCGGAATCGATTCGATATCGCATCATAGCGTATCGAATATCGATACGCAAAAATCTATTTTCGATGTTTTTGATTCGTTTTAAGATCGGGCCATCGTCGCAGTGTCGATCAGCGACCGGCCGGCGCCCGGATTATTCGAGAAGGAGTCACCATGGTTCCGTTCATCAAGCGGTTCGGCGCACTGGCCGCCGGTTTTGCCACCTGTATCGCCCTCTCCACGGCATCGGCGGGTGCCGTTGCGGCCGAGCCGACGCTGAAGGTCGGCGCGACGGCCACCGGCGTGCCGTTCACGTTTCTCGACGTCAAGAGCAATTCGATCCAGGGGATGATGGTCGATGCGATCACGGCAGCCGGGAAGTCGGCCGGGTTTCGCGTCGACGTGCAGCAGACCGTGTTCTCGGCGCTGATCCCGTCGCTCACCACGCAGAAGATCGACATCATCTCGGCCGCGATGCTGAAGACACCGGCGCGCCAGCAGGTCGTCGATTTCTCCGACACCGTCTACTCATTCGGCGAAGGCCTGATCGTGAAGGCCGACGACCCGGGCCGCTATACGTCGATGGACGATTTCAAGGACCAGGTGGTCGGCGCGCAGGTCGGCACGGCGTTCGTCGATGCGCTCAACAAGAAGGGCATCTTCAAGGAAGTCCGGACCTACGATTCGATCGCCGACATCATGCGCGACGTCGCGCTCGGGCGCATCAAGGCCGGCTTCGCCGACCAGCCGATCGTCGCGTACCAGATCGAACACGGCGTCAATCGCCAGGTGCGGCTCGTGCCGGAATACCAGAGCGTCGTGAAGGGGCAGGTGTGCTTCATCGTGCGCAAGGGTGACACTGCGACACTCGAACAGCTCAACGGCGCGATCCGCAAGATGAAGAGCGACGGCACGCTGCAGCAGATCCTGCAGAAGTGGCACATGAGCTGAGCGTCGGCATTCGATTCCCGACCGGCATCGCCCGCGCGTCGCGGACATTCCCGGCGGCGGGCCGTCCGGCCGTTGCATAGGAGGCCTCATGTTTTTCCAGAATGCGATCGATTTCCTGCCGATCCTGCTGAAGGGCGCAGTGGTCACGATCGAGATCACCGCATGCGCGTTCGTGCTCAGCTCGGTGCTCGGGCTGATCCTTGCCCTGCTGAAGGTGTCGCGCAATCGTGCCGTCTCGACGGCCGGCAGCACGATCGTCAACGTGATCCGCGGGCTGCCGATCATCGTGCAGCTGTTTTACATGTACTTCGTGCTGCCTGATCTCGGCGTGCAACTGTCGGCATTCCAGGCTGGCGTGCTCGGTCTCGGCATCGCGTATTCGGCGTATCAGGCCGAGAACTTCCGCGCGGGCATCGAGGCGATCGACCGCGGCCAGATCGAGGCCGCGCACGCGATCGGCATGCGCGGGCCGATGATCATGCGGCGCGTGGTGCTGCCGCAGGCGTTCCGCATCGCGCTGCCGCCGTACGGCAACACGCTGGTGATGTTGCTGAAGGATTCGTCGGTCGCGTCGACGATCACGGTCGCCGAGATCACGCGCGCCGGCCAGCTGATCGCGTCGTCGACGTTCCAGAACATGAGCGTCTACACGCTCGTCGCGCTGCTGTATCTCGCGCTCGGCCTGCCGCTGATGTTCGGCGTGAACCGGCTCGGCAAGCGGCTCGCACTGAGGAGAGGCGCATGATCCGGATCGATGCCATCCATAAACGGTTTCAGCAGCACGCGGTGCTGAAGGGCGTGAGCCTCGACGTGCAGGCGGGTGAAGTCGTGTGCCTGATCGGGCCGTCCGGTTCCGGCAAGTCGACCGTGCTGCGCTGTATCAACGGCTTCGAGACCTACGACGAAGGGTCGATCACGATCGACGGCGTGAAGGTCGACGCGCATTCGAAGCGGATCCACGAACTGCGGATGCGGGTCGGCATGGTGTTCCAGCGCTTCAACCTGTTCGCGCACCGCACGGCGCTCGAGAACGTGATGGAAGGGCCCGTGCACGTGCGGCGCATGCCGGCCGCGCAGGCACGCGAGCAGGCGCGTGCGCTGCTCGACAAGGTCGGGCTTTCGCACCGGATGAACGCGTATCCGTCGGAACTGTCGGGCGGCCAGCAGCAGCGCGTCGCGATCGCACGCGCGCTCGCGATGGCGCCGCAGGCGATCCTGTTCGACGAGCCGACGTCGGCGCTCGACCCCGAGCTCGTCGGCGAAGTGCTCGGCGTGATGCGCGGGCTCGCCCGCGACGGGATGACCATGGTGGTCGTCACGCACGAAATGGCATTCGCACGCGAGGTGGCCGATCGCGTGTGCTTCCTGCACGACGGCACGATCTGCGAAAGCGGACCGGCGCGCGACGTGCTCACGCAGCCGACCCATCCCCGCACGCAGGAATTCCTGCGCCGCCTGCTGGCGTCGGACGGCGCCGACCACCCGGATCGAACATGAGCGCAACGAACGCGGCACCCGGACGGCCCGACGCGCAGTGGCCGGATTCGCTGTGGGCGGCAACCGCCGCGCCGGCGCCCGATACGCCCGCGCTCGACGCGTCCGTGTCGTGCGACGTGGCGATCGTCGGCGCGGGCTTCACGGGCCTGTCGACCGCACTTCATCTGGCCGAACGCGGTGTCGACGTCCGCGTGATCGACGGCGCGCAGCCGGGCTGGGGCGCATCGGGCCGCAACGGCGGGCAGGTGATTCCCGGGCTGAAATACGACCCCGACGAGCTGGTACGCCGGTTCGGCGACGAGGCCGGCGAACAGCTTGTCGGCATCGTCGGCGGCGCGGCCGACACTGTGTTCGACCTGATCGCGCGGTACGGAATCGACTGCGATGCGCGTCGCGCCGGCTGGATCCAGCCGGCGCCGACCGCCGCGATGCTCGACACGGTCGCACGTCGGGCGCAGCAATGGGCCGCGCGCGGCGCGCCGGTCGACGTGCTTGGCCGCGACGAAATCGCGCGTCGGCTCGGCACGCCGGCGTATGCGGGCGGCTGGATCGATCGCCGCGCCGGCAGCGTGCAGCCGCTCGGTTATACGCGCGGCCTCGTGCGCGCCGCGCAGGCGAGCGGGGTGGTCGTGCATGGGTCGACCCGCGCCGTCGGGCTGACGCGCACCGACGGCCGCTGGCGGATCGCGACGTCCGGCGGCACGACGCTGTCGGCCGAACGCGTCGTGATCGCGACCAACGGCTACACGGACGGGCTGTGGCCCGGCTTGCGTCAGTCGGTGATCGCCGCGAACAGTTTCATCGTCGCGACGGAACCGCTCGCGCCGGCGCTTGGCCGCGACATCCTCGCCGGCGGCGAGGTTGCGTCGGATGCGCGGCGTCTGCTGCTGTACTTCCGCCGTGACGCGGCCGGGCGCCTGCTGATGGGCGGCCGCGGCCCGTTCGCCGACCCGCGCGCGCCGAGCGACTGGCGCCACCTCGAACGCGCAACGACGCTGCTGTATCCGCAACTGAAGGGCGTCCGGTTCGAATACCGCTGGGCGGGGCGCGTCGCGATCACCGCGGATTTCCTGCCGCACGTGCACGAGCCCGCGCCGGGCGTGACGATCGCGCTCGGCTACAACGGCCGCGGCATCGCGATGGCGACGACGCTCGGCAAGCACCTGGCCGCGCATCTGTCGGGCGATGCGCAACTGCCGCTGCCGTTCCGGGTCACGCCGATCCGCCCGATCCCGTTGCACGGGTTGCAGCGCTTCTATATCGCGGCCGGGGTCGCGTGGTATCGGTTGCTCGACAGCCTGTCCTGACGCCGGCGCGAGGGCAGGTCGCCAGCCGCCGTCGGATCGGGCAGAATCGGCCTGCCCAGTCTCCACCGACGGATGCCGCATGACCGACCCGAACGAACCGTCCGCCCGCCGCGTTTACGCGAGCTTCGCGCAACGCTACGCGGACATCGCGCCGACCAAGGCACACAACGCGCTTTACGAGCGGCCGGCTACGATGGCGCTGCTCGGCGACGTCGACGGCCTGACGGTGCTCGACGCCGGCTGCGGGCCCGGCATCTGCAGCGAGCACCTCGCGCGCCACGGTGCGACCGTCCATGCGTTCGACATCACGCCCGAGATGGTCGCGCTCGCGAAGGCGCGTTGCGCGGGGCTCGCGGTCGACGTCGCGGAGGGCGATCTCGCGGCGCCGCTCGACTGGCTGCCCGACCACGCTTTCGACAAGATCCTGTGCTCGCTCGCGTTCGACTACGTGCGCGATCTGACGCCGACGCTGCGCGAATTCAGACGCGTCGCGCGGCCGGGCGCGACGCTGGTGTTCTCGATGGCGCATCCGATGCGCGACTGGATGGACGAACGCACGCGTGGGGACGGCACGTACTTCGATACGAGCCGTTTCGGCTTCCATTGGTCGGGCTTCGGCGAACCGAAACCCTATGTCGAGGCCTGGCGCCGGCCGCTCGCCGACATCCTGAATGCGCTCGCCGACGCCGGCTGGCGCCTCGACCGTTTCGTCGAACCGACACCGCTACCCGAGATGAAGGCCGTATCGGAGCGGCTCCACGCGGAGCTGTCGCTGGCGCCGGCCTTCCTGTGCATCCGTGCGCGCCGCTGACGAACACGGCGCGCACGGCAACCGACCGCCGGCCTCTCAGCGCGCCGGCGCGTCGTTCAACGTTCCCAGAAACGCTTCGATATCCCTGATGTCCTGCGCCGTCATCGCAGGCTTGTCGCCCGGCTTGCGATCGAACGGCGCATCGGTCACGTCGACGTTCGCGCGGTATTTCGGCGGAATGTCGTCGTACTCGTCGACCTTGCCGTCCGCGCCGCGCGAATAGAACTTCTGCGGCGAGATGCTGCGCTCGTTGTAGAACGCCATCACCTGGTCGAGCGTGTGGAACACGCCGTTGTGGAAGAACACATGGCGCGTCGCCGAGTTGCGCAGCGTCGGCGTGAGGAACATCCCGCAATACTGCGTCTGGTCCTTCAGGTCGTCGCGGAACGGCCCGCACACGCCGAGATCGTGAAACGCCGGGTTGCGGTTCTGCGCGAGCTGCTGGTTGCGCGGCACACCGAGCGCCTCGTACTGGTAGTCGGTAAACATCGGCGGCAATCCGTCCTTGCCGGGCTTCGACAGGTGGCAGCCCGCGCAATTCGCCTTGTCCGGGTCGTTGAACAGGCGCAGCCCGCGCAGTTCGGCCCGAGTCAGCCGCGCACGGCCTTCGAGCCAGCGGTCGTACTTGCTGTTGTACGGGTGGAACGACGGATCCTCCACCTGATAGCGCGCGATCGCGAACATCGCTTCCGACACCGCGAGCTGCGGGCTGTCGAACACGCGCGCGCCGAACAGTTTCTCGAACTGCGCGCGGTGCGACGACTGCGCGAGCTTGCGCGCGACGTCGTCGACGCTCGCGTTCGCCATCTCGACCGGATTCAGCAGCGGGCCGAACGCCTGCTGCTGCAGCGTATCGGCGCGGCCATCCCAGAACATCCCGCCCTGCGGCACGAGTTGCGGCGCGGCCGACGTGCCGGCCACCTTCTGCGCCTTCACCACGCCGGCGGCCGAAGCGGCCTGCTGCGCGACGCTCGGTGCGGCGTCGTTTTCACCGGCGTCGGGGCCGATGCTGAAGTTCGGCTGGCGGTACAGGTACATCAACGAAGGCGGCGGGCGATAACCCTGCTGCGTCATCGCGAGGCCGCCCGGCTGCACGTCGAGCGCGTTCGGCGGGCCGTACGCGTGATCGGGGCTGTGGCACGACGCGCACGACTGCTTGCCCGACGCGGACAGCGACGGATCGGCGAACAACGCGCGCCCGAGCTGCGCGACTGCCGACAGAGGCTGCGCGGCGGGCCGCTGCAGCACGACCGGATGCGGGTTCGCGCCCGTCCAGTCGGCGGCGACGGTGCCGATCGCCGCCGGTACCTGCGCGGGAAACGCGATCGCGAACGCGCCGTAGCCGAGCACGGCGGCGCCGATCGCGAATGCCGCGCGGCGCAGAAGGCGGGAAGGGGCGCGCGGCGCGGCGGTGCCGGAGGCGTCGGGAGACGGGAACGCGGGGCGAGCTGTCATGCTGTCGGTCGGAAATCGGGCGCCGCACGAAGCGGCGCGTTGAACGGAACAAACGGAAACGGCCGGCGCGTGAGGCGCCGGCCATGCGGTCATGCAATACCGGTCAGATCGCCGGTGCCGCGCTCAATGCGGTGCCGAGCGTCGGGTCGAGGTACAGCGGCGTCGTGTTCGGCTTCGACGAGAAGTCGAACAGCGCGCGCAGGTCGCCCGCCGTCGCATCGAACGAACCGCCGCCGATGCGCTGGCCGCCCAGCCAGTTGTCCTCGATGAAGCGCACGACGGACGACTGGTCGAGCATCGTGTGGTCGACGTAGTTCTGCTTTGCGTACGGCGAGATCACGATCAGCGGAATGCGCACGCCCGGGCCGCAGCGGCCGTTCACGGTCGCGCCGTTCACGCCGGTGGTGCCGCCCGTGCCGCACTTGCCGTTGCCGTTGACCTGGTCGACCGGATCGGACGACGCGTGGGTCGGCGCCGTATACACGTGGTCGTACCAGCCGTCCGAGTCGTCATAGGTGACGATCACGGCCGTGTTCTGCCAGTCCGGCTGCTGCTGCAGGAAGTTGACGACCTTCGTCACGAACGCCTGCTCGTCGAGCGGATCCGAATAGCCGGCGTGCGCATCCTGTGCGGCCGGGGCCTTCAGGTAGCTGACCGACGGGAAGTTGCCGGCCTTCACGGCGGCGAAGAAGTCGTCCGTGTCGTACTGGTGGTTCGCGGGTTCGGCGGTCTTGCCGTCGGTCTGGAAGCTCGAGCCGATCGCCGCGACCGAGCTCGGGCGCGTGTGCTGCGGGTTCGCGGTCGACGCGTAGTACTGGAACCAGTTGTGGTGCGGGATGTAGTCGGCCGTCGCGGCGTTCACGGCGGTCGCGACCGTGCTGCGCGCGCAGCCCGTCGTGCCGTTGCCGTTCGTCGTCGACAGGTTGAAGCCGCCCATGAAGCCGCCCCACGTGATCTTCGCGCCGTTCAGCAGGTCGCCGATGTTCTTGCCCGTCATCATCGCCTGGTCGGTCGTGCTCGAGCACACGTCGAAGCCCGGGTCGACGTCGTTGATCATCGTGAGGCCGCCCTGGCCGTCATTGATGTAGTACGAGCTGGACGCGAGCGTCGACGGCTGCTTCGACGTCTTGACGATCTGCATCCCGTTGGTCTGGCCCGACACCACGTTCAGCGCGCCCGGCGTCGACGGCCCATAGACCGTCGTGAACGTGTTGTCGCTCATCGCGAAGCGCTGGGCGTAGTTCCACAGCGCGGTCACGGTGTTGCCGTCGAAGTAGCCCATCACCTGGCCCTTCGTGCCGAATGCGCCGGCGCCGCCGGACGAGCCCTTGCCGGTGTATTTCGGGAACAGGTCGGCGAGGCCGTTGTCCTCGGCCTGCTGTTCGGCCGTGTACGCGTGGTTCTGGTCGGCGGTCGCGGCCTGCGTGCGGTCGAGGCGGAACGGGTTCGCCGCGTCGGTGCCGTTGGCCGTGTTCGTGAAGTTCGGGTTCGCGGTGAGCAGCGTGCCCGTCAGCCCGTTCGGCGTCGGCGTGCCGGCCTTCGCGGTGAACGCCGGTTCGCCCGACGGGTTCGTCGCGTTCGGGTAGGTGCCGAAGTAGTGGTCGAACGAGATGTTTTCGCCATAGATCACGACGACATGCTTGATCGGCGTGGCGGTCTGCAGCGCATCCTGCGACGACACGGCAGGCGTCGACGTGGGATCGTCGCTGCCGCCGCAGGCGAACAGCGCCAGCGCCGCGGCTGCGCAGGCGGTGACGAGCAAGGCTTGACGGAACATCGGGAAACTCCAGGTAAGGTCTTCGATGGTGGAGAGCGGCCCCGTCGCCGTGTCGGTTCGGCGCGGAGCTCGTGAGAGAGCACGCGCATTGAAACAGTCCCGTATGAAGATATGGGGACGGAGTGGTTTCGCGCCGATTGCGCTGCGGTATCGATTTCATTACGCCGGGGCACGAACCGAAAGAGAACGGAAAGGGGCGGACCGCCTGCCACCTTCGCGTCACATTCCGCGGCGGGCGGGGCGATTGCCGCGGATGCCGCACGGGGCGGGCGGGACAGGCGAAACGGCATGGCGGCGCGGGGGCACAGGACGCTGCGCAGCGCAGGTTTTTTGACAACCGGATGACGTATTCATACGATGAACGCCCTGCGGCGACGATTTCGCGTGGCCGACCGTCAGCGAGTACGCATCGTGCCGATCCCCGTTCTGTTTGCCGTTCTGTGTGCCGCGTTCCTGCATGCGTCATGGAATGCGCTCGTGCGCAGCAGCGGCGACCGGCTGCGGTCGGCCACCGTGCTGCAGATCGCCATCGGGCTGTTCGCGCTGCTGTTCCTGCCGGCCGCGGCGCCGATCACGCCCGCGAGCTGGCTCTGTGTCGTCGCATCGGCCGTGCTCCACGTCGTCTATACGTTGCTGCTGGTGCGTGCGTACGAGCACGGCGACCTGACCGTCGCGTATCCGGTCGCGCGCGGCACCGCGCCGCTGCTCGTCACGCTCGGCGCGGCGGTGTTTGCGGGCGAGCACCTGAATGCCGGCGCGCAATGCGGGCTCGTGCTGATCTGCGCGGGCATCCTGGCGATCGGCCTGGAGCGCGGGCGCGACGCGAAGCACCGGATGATGCAGGTCCTGCCGACCGCGTTCGCGACCGGCGTGTCGATCGCGGCCTACAGCGTGGTCGACGGAATCGGCGTGCGGGAAAGCGGCAACACGGTCGGCTATACCGCGTGGATGTTCGTGCTGACGGGCGCGATGATGGCCGCGTACTACCGGCTGCGGGCGGGGCCGTTACGGCTGACGCGGGATGTCGGCGAAACGGCGAAGGCCGCGTGCGGCGGCGTGTTCGCGGCGCTCGCGTACGGCATCGTGATCTGGGCGATGGATCGCGCGCCGATGGGGCCGGTATCGGCGCTGCGGGAAACGAGCGTGGTGTTCGCGGCGCTGATCGCACGCGTGTATCTCGGCGAGCGGCTGACGCCGCGCCGGGCGGCCGGTTGCCTGGTGATCGCGGCGGGGGCGTTGCTGATCAGTGCGTTCGAGGCTGTGAGGTAAGCGGGCCGCGCGTGCGGGCCGGTGCTTCACCCTTCCACCGGCATCGCGCTCGTGCACTTGATCTCGTCGAGGCACACGCTCGAATGCACGCCGCTCACGCCGGGAATGCGCATCAGCGTCTCGAGCAGGAACGTGGACAGCCCCTTCAGGTCACGCGCGACGACTTTCAGCACGTAGTCGATATCGCCCGTCACTGAAAAACACTCCTGGATCTGCGCGAGATCCGACACGAGTTTCTGGAACTTCGACAGGTCGCGGATATGCCCGCGCTCCATCGTCACGTGCACGAAGGCGGTGACGCCAAAACCGAGCGTATCGGGGCACAGCCGGGTTTCGTAGCGGCGGATCGCGCCGATTTCCTCCAGCCGCCGGTGGCGGCGCAGTGTCTGCGCGGGCGACAGGCCGACCGCCTTCGCCAGATCGAGGTTCGACGCGCGGCCGTTCTCCTGCAGGATCGCGAGCAAGTGGCGATCGAGGCGATCCAGAACCGGTTCATGCATTTTTATTTCCTCATCCGTCTCCTGGGTGCAATCTTATCTCATAATGTAGGGTTTGCATGAACGGGTTACGAAACCCGATTTCGCCGTCGCGACGCTAAACTGACGCCGGATTTTCGTGTGCGATCGCAGCAAGGCGGGCGCGGCGACGGTCGGCGGCCGGTCTGGCGGGGACGCCGACGCGAATCGGGCGCCGCCACGCGAAGATTGCAGTCCCCAACCCGGCGGCTCCACGAACGGCCCCGGCACAGCAAAACAGCGCCCGGCACACCGAGGCGCACCGCACCCCGCTTCAGGCGGAGGCGGACAGAGTGGAGAAGACATGGTTTCTGGAAACGAGAGCGACGGCCTGAAGCGCGGGCTGAAGAACCGGCACATCCAGCTGATTGCGCTCGGCGGCGCGCTCGGCACGGGGCTGTTCCTCGGTATCGCGCAGACGATCAAGATGGCGGGCCCGTCCGTGCTGCTCGGTTACGCGGTGGCCGGCATCGTCGCGTTCTTCATCATGCGCCAGCTCGGCGAGATGGTCGTCGACGAGCCCGTCGCCGGCTCGTTCAGCTACTTCGCCAACAAGTACGTCGGCCACTTCACCGGCTTCCTGTCGGGCTGGAACTACTGGGTGCTGTACATCCTCGTCAGCATGGCCGAGCTGTCGGCCGTCGGGATCTACGTGCAGTACTGGTGGCCCGGCGTGCCGACCTGGGTGTCGGCGCTGGTGTTCTTCGTCGCGATCAACCTCCTCAACCTGGCGAGCGTGAAGTCGTACGGCGAGACGGAATTCTGGTTCTCGATCATCAAGGTCGCCGCGATCGTCGGCATGATCGGCTTCGGCGGCTGGCTGCTCGCGAGCGGCCATGCAGGCCCGGAGGCGAGCGTCCGGAACCTGTGGCAGCACGGCGGCTTTTTCCCGAACGGCGTGTCGGGGCTGGTGATGTCGATGGCCGCCATCATGTTCTCGTTCGGCGGGCTGGAGCTGATCGGCATCACCGCGGCCGAGGCCGACGATCCGAAGCGCAGCATTCCGCGCGCGACCAACCAGGTGATCTACCGGATCCTGATTTTCTACATCGGCGCGCTCGCCGTGCTGCTGTCGCTGTATCCGTGGGAAAAGGTCGTCACCGGCGGCAGCCCGTTCGTGCTGATCTTCCACGCGCTGAGCAGCAACCTGGTGGCCAACGTGCTGAACGTGGTCGTGCTGACGGCCGCGCTGTCGGTCTACAACAGCGGCGTGTACAGCAACAGCCGGATGCTGTTCGGCCTCGCGCAGCAGGGCAATGCGCCGAAGGTGCTGTGCTCGGTGAACAAGCGCGGCATTCCGCTCGCCGCGCTCGGCGCGTCGGCGCTCGCGACCGGCGTGTGCGTGCTGGTCAACTACTTCATGCCGGGCAAGGCGTTCGAGGTGCTGATGGGCCTCGTCGTGTCGGCGCTGATCATCAACTGGGCGATGATCACGCTGATCCACCTGAAGTTCCGCCAGGCGAAGCGTGCGGCCCGGGAGGAGACTTCCTTCCGCAGTCTGGGCTATCCTTTCACGAATTACCTGTGCCTGGCATTCATGGCCGGCATTCTCGTCGTGATGTACCTGACGCCGGATCTCCGCCTGTCGGTGTACCTGATCCCGGTATGGCTCGCGGTGCTCGCGGTCGGGTATCGCTTCCGTCAGAAGAATGCAGGCTATGCGGTGCACGACGGCGCATCCGCACGCTGACGCAGGCCGGCCCGATCATTCTTCCAAACGAGACAGACTCAAGCCATGTTCGAACACATCGACGCGTACCCGGGCGACCCGATCCTGACGCTCAACGAGAACTTCCAGAAAGATCCGCGCGACCAGAAGGTCAACCTGAGCATCGGCATCTACTTCGACGCCGAAGGCCGGATTCCGGTGATGGGCGCCGTGCGCGAAGCCGAAACCGCGCTGCAGCGCGACCTCGGCGCGAAGCCGTACCTGCCGATGGTCGGCCTCGCCGCGTATCGCGATGCCGTGCAGGCGCTCGTGTTCGGCGCCGATCACCCGGCCCGCGCGGCCGGCCGCATCGCGACGCTGCAGACGCTCGGCGGCTCCGGCGCACTGAAGGTGGGCGCCGATTTCCTGAAGCGCTATTTCCCGGATTCGCAGGTGTGGCTCAGCGATCCGAGCTGGGAAAACCACCGCTTCATCTTCGAGCGCGCCGGCTTCACGGTGAACACGTATCCGTACTACGACGAGGCGACGGGCGGCCTGAAGTTCGACGCGATGCTCGCGGCGATCGACGCGCTGCCGGCGCGCAGCATCGTGCTGCTGCACGCGTGCTGCCATAACCCGACCGGCGTCGACCTCGACGAAGGCCAGTGGGAGAAGCTGATCGACGTGATCGAGGCGCGCGGGCTGCTGCCGTTCGTCGACATGGCCTACCAGGGCTTCGGCGCGGGCCTCGACGCGGACGCGTTCGCGGTGCGCGAACTGGCCCGCCGCGGCGTGCCGGCGCTGGTCGCGAACTCGTTCTCGAAGAACTTCTCGCTGTACGGCGAACGCGTGGGCGGCCTGAGCGTCGTCTGCGAGGATGCCGCCGCGGCCGACCGCGTGCTCGGCCAGCTGGCCGGCGCCGTGCGCTCGAACTACAGCAACCCGCAGACCTACGGCGCGAAGGTCGTGGCCGCCGTGCTCGGCACGCCGGCGCTGCGCAAGCAGTGGGAAGAGGAACTGGCGGCGATGTGCCGCCGCATCGCGCGGATGCGCCAGTCGATCCATGACGGCCTGCGCGACCACGTCAGCGGCGAGGCGCTGACGCGCTACGTGAAGCAGCGCGGCATGTTCACGTACACGGGCCTGACCGAATCGCAGGTCGACGCGCTGCGCGAAGTGCACGGCGTGTACATCCTGCGTTCGGGCCGGATGTGCGTCGCGGGCCTGAACGACTCGAACGTCGCCATCGTCGCCGATGCGATCGGCAAGGTGCTGAAGAGCGGCGTCTGATCGCGGCGCGCCCCGGCGCGCAACGCGGCTGGCCGAACCGGCTGTCTCCCGCAAGGGGGCAGCCGGTTTTTCTTTGTGCGGCCGCAATGTCCGCCACCCGGCTGACGGCGGCGCAGGCGCGGCGGTACGATCACGCAATCGGACGCAACACGAAAAGGAGCGACATGGGCATCCGGATCATCCAGCTCGGCACGCCGCGCGCGGCCGGCGAGGGCCTGCGGATCGGCACGGTGCGGCGGCCGCCGCGCGGCGTGCCGAAGGCGGAATTCGCGTCGCGCAACTACTATGATGTATGGCTGCCGACGTTGTCGCCGAGCCCGGAACTCGTCGCGCAGGCGCAGGCCGCCGAAACGGACGCCGAATGGAACGCGTTCCGGCGTCACTTCCGCGCGGAGATGGCGCATGGCGACGCGCCGAAGGTGCTCGACCTGCTGGCGGCGCTGTCGGCGACCACCGCGTTCTCGATCGGCTGCTATTGCGAGGACGAACGCCATTGCCACCGCAGCGTGCTGCGCGAACTGCTCGCGGAACGCGGCGCGACGATCGAGCCCGACGCGGGTTGAACGTGGGTTGAAGGCGGGTTGAAAGCGAGCGAGGGGGCGTCGCGCAGTCGCGGCCGGCACGCTGCCGCGCCGTCCATCGTGCAGCGCAGCGAACCCGTTGACGTGGGTCAAGCGTGGAGGCGCGCGCGCCACTATGCTCTTGTCATGGAGCCATCACGACGATGACAGGCGGACAGATGCAGATTGCCTTCCCGCCGGAACCGCCCGAATATTGCGCACGCGACCTGGTCGTGGCGTTTTCGGCGCTGGTCGACGGACGTTGCGTGCAGTGCGCGGTCACGGCCGAGGCGCTGGAAGATCATTTCGGCGCGCCGTCGCTGCTCGAACGCGACCTGCTGGCCGCATTCGAAGCGCACCGGTCGGCGATCGAGGCGATGGCGCGACGCATGCTCGAGGAAATCGGCGGCCGGCCGGTGCTGCTGCACAGCGGCCACTTCCGGCTCTGAGACGGATACAGCAGGAGGGTGCATGACACTGCAGGGCAACATTCACGAACGCGACTGGTCCGTCGAAGTCGAGACGCGCCCGTGCGAATCGGGCGAATTCCGCTGCCGCGTGTCGGTCGAGCATGGCACCGGCGCCGCGCGCTTTCACCATACGTTCGAGCACAGCCATGCGTATCCGACCGAGCGTGAGGCGATGATCGAAGGGCTGCGGGCAGGCATGACATGGATCGAGATGAAGGCGTCGCAGACCTTCAACGTATGAACGATCCCGCGCCGACGAAGGCGCGGGCAGACTATCGGCCGGGCAGCGATCGAAGAAATCGCGCCGTGCCACGGGCAACACGTGCCGCCGCATGTCGATGCGGGCGGCATATGCAAGGCGGTCGACGAGCGGGCGGCCCCGTCAGGAGACACGACATGGGCGTGGGCATGCAGATCGCCTGCCATGGATTCGCGGGTACCGCCGCGATCGAAGCCGAAGCCGGCGCGCTGCTGGTGCGGCTCGAGCGCTTCCGCGCGCTGATCGACGGCTGCCACCTCGCCATCGAATCGCGCGCCGCCGCCGATGGCGCGCGCCGGTACGACGTGCGGCTCGACCTCGTGATGCGCGACACGTCGCTCTGGCTGCTGCCGGCGTGTGTCGGCGACGACATGGACGACACGCTGCGCCGCGCGTTCATGCAGGCCGAACAGGCGCTGATCGCATGCCAGGCGGGCGGTGCAAGGGTGGGGCTGCGCGATGCGGCGGCAGGCAGCGCGGCGCAATGAGGCATCGCACGCGATGCCGCGCCGGCGGCCGGGCGCCGGCGCGCCCGGTCAGACCCGGGCGAGCGCTTGCGAGTCGATGATGCGCACGCGCTTGCCGCGCGTTTCGACCAGCGCTTCGCGATGGAACCGCGAGAACATCCGGCTGACGGTTTCGAGCTTCATCCCGAGATAGCAGCCGATTTCCTCGCGCGTCATCCGCAGGTTGAATTCCGTCGCCGAATAGCCGCGTGCCTCGAAGCGCGACGACAGGTTCAGCAGGAATTGCGCGACGCGCTGTTCGGCCGACATCGTGCCGAGCAGCAGCATCTGGCTCGATTCGCGGACGATCTCGCTGCTCAGCATCTGGTAGAGGAAGTGCTGCATCGGCTTGATCTCGCGGCACGCCGCTTCGAGCGCGCCGAACGGGATGATGCATACGACGCTGTCTTCGAGCGCGATCGCGTCGCAGCAGTGCTGGCCGCTGCCGATGCCGTCCATCCCGAGCGTTTCACCGGCAATCTGGAAGCCCGTCACGTGCTCGCGGCCGTCGCGATGCATCATCACCGTCTTGAACGAACCCGCGCGCACCGCGTAGATGCTCTGGAACGGATCGTCGGTGCGGAACAGCGCGTCGCCCTGGCGCACCTGCCGGGTCGTGCAGATGATCGCGTCGAGGCGGCCGTATTCGGCGGCCGTCAATTGCGGCGGCAGGCACATCGAGCGCATCGCGCACGCCGAGCAGCGCGCGGCGGGATGCTTGGCGGCGTCGGCACGCGTGACCGCGCGAAGCGGAATCGTCGGCCGGGGTGTGATGGATACGTCGGCGGCGCAGGCGGTGGCTGTGGACATGAGTCACTCCGGCTCGTCAGAGGCGGTGCACGCGAGCGTGCACCAGGGATTCGATGACGCGGCATGCGGCGTCGAATTCGACGGTCTTGTCGAAGAAGTAGTCGGCTCCGGCCGACGCGCATGCCTCTCTGAATGCCGGCGCCGAGTGATTCGTCAGCACGATCGTGACGATGCGCGGCGCGGCCTTCGACAGCGTCCCGATCAGGTCGAGGCCGCTGCCGTCCGCCAGCCTCAGGTCGACGATCACGACATCCGCCTGACTGCTGCGGATGTGCGTCCACGCGTCCTGGCCGTCTTCCGCCTCGCCCACGACGGCGACACCGCGGATCGCGCCGACGAGCAGCGCGATCCGCTGTCGGACGGCGACGGCGTGATCGACGAGAAACACCCGGAGCGCGGCGGGCAACTGGCTGGCATTCATGCCGGCAGTATCGTGTTGCGCCGCCGAAAATGAAATCGGCCGAATTGGAAGTTGATGTAGGCCGCGGCGACGCGTTGTAGGGCGATTCCTACAACGCGTACGGGAAACCGCCGGAGCGGCCCCGGTGTGACGTGCCGCCTGTGGGGCAGGCGGGTCGTGCTGCCGGATCAGCCGGCCCGGCGCGCGTCCAGCGCATCGCGCGCGGTTCGGCACGCGGCCAGATCCCACGCCGCACAGCCGACGCTCTTGAACAGCAGCGGCCCGGTACGGTCGAATGCGCCGCCCAGCACGTCGGCGAGCGACGCGACCTGCTGCCAGTCGACCTGCGCGACGATCAGGTCGCCGGCTTCGTGGCGGGCGCCGGCCGGATCGTCGACGACCAGCCGGCTGGCACGCACGGTATTCGCGTCGATTTCCGCGGCATCCGCGGTGAACGCGCCGACGCCGACCACGAGCCGGCCTTCGCGCGCGGTTTCGCGGTAGACGGGCGTGCGGCTCGTCGTCAGCGTCACGACGACGTCGATCGCATCGGGAACCGCGTCGCCGTCGAGCGGTGCGAGATGCGGCGCGTGCGCGCGGTGCGCGGCGCAGAATGCCGCCGCGCTGTCGGCGCGATTGCCGCGCACGTGCAGGCGCGCGTCGGGAAAGATCGCCGCGAGCGCTTCCGCGTGATTGGCCGCCTGCTTGCCGGTGCCGATCAACAGGATGTCGCGCGGCGCGGCGCCGTGCAGCGCCTGGATGCCGAGCGCGGTGATGGCCGCCGTGCGGCGTCCGGTGACCGTCGGGCCGTCGAGCGCGAAGCGCATCTCGCCGGTGGTCGCGTCGTACGCGGTCACCTGGCCGAGGATCGTCGGCAGCCCGCGCGCGCCGTTGCCCGGGCACACGTTCACGAGCTTGTGGGTCGCGAGGTCACGCGCGCTCGACGGCATCGACAGCATCACGCCGCCGGCCTGCAGCGGCACGACCAGGCGCTCGGGGCTGACGATCTCGCCCGCCGCATAGTCGGCGACGGCCTGCCTGAGCGTGGCGAGCAGCGCCGGGTAGTCGAGCAGCGCGGCCGTGTCGGCCGCATCGAAAACGGGAATCGGGGAAAGCGCGGTCATCGTGTACGTCGCATGCGTCGGTGAGCGTGGACGACGGGCGCGTGCCGCGCCCGCCACAAATCTGCCGGGTACCGTGACACAGGGCAGTGTGGATCGAATCTATACCACTTGCTGGCCCGTCTGCAACCCAAAAAATAAAGCGCCGTGCCGGTTTTGGTTCTAATATCTGTCCAGAAGGGCCGCCATGGCCTCGATGCCGGCGCGCTCCGGTATAGTGCGAACCCATTCCAGATTCACGCCCTCGACCGGGCAGGAGCTACACGATGATGTCCGCGCGTCCCGACTCACTCGAAGGCGGTTTCAAGCCGCTGCAGATCTACGAGCAGGTGGCCGAGAAGATCCGCGACGAGATCCGCGCGGGGCGCTACGCCGCCGAGTCGCGGCTGCCGTCCGAGCGCGAGCTCGCGGGGCTGTTCCAGGTCGGCCGGCCGGCCGTGCGCGAAGCGCTCGGCGCGCTGCAGAACGAAGGGCTCGTGTTCACGAAGCGCAATTCGGGCACCTACGTCGTCGCGGCGCCGCTCGACGTGCTCGCGCAGCGCGGCGACACGCACGAGGCGTCCGAAGCCGATTTCAGCCCGACGTCGACGCTCGACGTGCGCTTGATCCTCGAGCCGGCGATCGCGCGCCTCGCGGCCGCGCACGGCCGGGCCGACCCCGGCGCCGAACGCTACCTGGCGCAGATGGAAACCATTACCGACGTCGACGATCCCCATCAGCGGGCCCTGTGGAACGAGAGCGACCGGTTGTTCCACCGGCAACTCGCGTTGATGACGGGCGACGCGCTGATCGTGAAGATCGCCGACGAAGTGGCGAAGACGATGGATCAGCCGCTGTGGAAGCGGCTGAAGGACGACGGCATCTACGACGCGGGCCGGATCCGGCTCTACGTGTCCGAGCATCGGCTGATCTACGAGGCGATCGTGTCGGGCGACGCCGATGCGGCGGCGTTCTATGTCGAACAGCACATCCGCCGCGTGCGGCGCGACATCGCGCCGAAGTGACCGCGCCAAAATTGTTCTGGTCTGAAAAATGACCAGAATCGAACACTTTATTTTGAAATTGCTTGCGCGGTGACCACGCGTGTCCTACATTGGTTTCACACAAAACCAATCAGGAGACATCATGCGACATCTCGTTACCGCGCTTTCGGTGGCCATCGCCGCCGGCGCGCTGACTTCCGCGCACGCGCAGGAAGTCGTGATGATCGGCCATTCGGCGCCGCTGACCGGCCCGCAGGCCGCGAACGGCAAGGACAATGAAAACGGCGCGCGCCTGGCCGTCGACGAACTCAACAAGGCCGGCATCAAGGTCGCCGGCAAGACCGTCACGTTCAAACTGGTTTCCGACGACGACCAGGCCGACCCGAAAGCGGGCGTGCAGGTGGCGCAGAACCTCGTCGACAAGGGCGTCGTCGCGGTGCTCGGCCCGTACAACTCGGGCGTTGCGATTCCCGCATCGCGCGTGTACTCGAATGCCGGCGTGCCGATGCTGCCGGTCGCATCGAACCCGGCGCTGACCAAGCAGGGCTTCAAGAACATCTTCCGGATCGGCGCGAGCGACGAGCAGCTCGGCGGCACGATGGCCACGTTCGCCGCGAAGACGCTGAACGCGAAAACCGCCGCCGTGATCGACGATCGCACCGCGTACGGGCAGGGCGTCGCCGAACAGTTCATGAACGTCGCGAAGGCGAACGGGATCAGGATCGTCGACCAGGAATTCACGAACTCGTCGGCCACCGATTTCCTCGGCATCCTCACCAAGATCAAGGCCAGCAACCCCGACGTGATCTTCCTCGGCGGCTATGCGGCGCAGGGTGCGCCGATGGCCAAGCAGATGAAGCAGCGCGGCCTGCGCGCGAAGCTGCTCGGCGGTGACGGCATCTGCTCGGCCGACATGGGCAAGGTCGCGGGCGACGCGGCATCGATCGTCTACTGCGCGCAGGGCGGCGTCGCGCTCGAGAAGACGGCGGCCGGCCGCGAATTCCTGAAGAAGTACCACGACACGTATCACACCGATACGCAGGTCTACGGCGTGAACTACTACGACGGGATGAAGCTGCTCGCCGACGCGATGGTCAAGGCCGGTACGACCACCGACAAGGCGAAGCTGATCGCGCAGCTCGCGAAGTCGAACTACGCGGGCGTCGCGGGCACCTATTCGTTCGACGCGAACGGCGACCTGAAGGGCGCGCCGACGACCGTCTACGTAATCCGCAACGGCCTGCCGGAACCGTACGCGAAGTAAGCGACGCACCGAGCGCCGCACAAGCCTGTCACCGGACGGCGGCGCGACCGCCGTCCTTCGTTTCCACGCATCCGATCGACCATGAAAATTTCCCGATCCCTTTCCACCGTCGAAGTGCATACGGGCGGCGAAGCGTTCCGCATCGTCACGAGCGGGCTGCCGAGACTGCCGGGCGACACGATCGTCCAGCGCCGCGCGTGGCTCAAGGAGAACGCCGACGAGATCCGCCGCGCGCTGATGTTCGAACCGCGCGGCCACGCCGACATGTACGGCGGCTACCTCACCGAGCCGGTGTCGCCGACTGCCGATTTCGGCGTGATCTTCGTGCACAACGAAGGCTACAGCGACCATTGCGGACACGGCGTGATCGCGCTGTCGACCGCCGCCGTCGAGCTCGGCTGGGTGCAGCGCACGGTGCCGGAAACGCGGGTCGGCATCGACGCGCCGTGCGGCTTCATCGAGGCTTTCGTGAAGTGGGACGGCGAGCATGCGGGGCCGGTGCGCTTCGTCAACGTGCCGTCGTTCATCTGGCAACGCGACGTGTCGGTCGAGACGCCGTCGTTCGGCACCGTGACCGGCGACATCGCGTACGGCGGCGCGTTCTATTTCTACGTCGACGGCGCGCCGTTCGACCTGCCGGTGCGCGAAGCGGCGGTGGAAAGGCTGATCCGCTTCGGCGCGGAAGTGAAGGCCGCCGCGAACGCGAGATACCCGGTCGTGCATCCGGAGATTCCGGAAATCAACCACATCTACGGCACGATCATCGCGAACGCGCCGCGCCATCCGGGCTCGACGCAGGCGAACTGCTGCGTGTTCGCGGATCGCGAGGTCGACCGCTCGCCGACGGGCTCCGGCACCGGCGGCCGGGTCGCGCAGCTCTACCAGCGCGGGTTGCTCGCGGCCGGCGACACGCTCGTCAACGAATCGATCGTCGGCACGGTCTTCAAGGGGCGCGTGCTGCGCGAAACGACGGTCGGCGGCATGCCCGCCGTGATTCCGGAAGTGGAAGGCAACGCGCATATCTGCGGGTTCGCGAACTGGATCGTCGACGAGCGCGATCCGCTGACCTACGGTTTTCTCGTGCGCTGAGTCGCCGCGCCGATCGGCCGCGCGTTGCGCGGCTTCCCGTTTGTCGTACCAGGCTTGGCGCGTCGTTCCCGTCAGGGAGCGCGCGCCTTTTTTGCGTGTGAACCGGCGCCCGGCCGCCCGTGCAGGCGGGCGCGACGCCGTCGCGGTTCGGCGGGCCGCGCGAGTTTGGTACGATGCACCCTTTTCAGCCGAACTCCACCCGCGTGAATCGCCGAAACGTGTCGTCAGTGCGTGACTTCTGTGCCAGATGGGTCGCGCGCGCCCAACCCGTCGCGGCTGCCGCCGTCGCGCGGGTCAAGCCTCTCGCCGCCGTTGCGTGGCGCCACCTGCGTCATCCGACGCGCCGCGGCGTGCTGCTCGCGGGCGCCGCCGTGCCGGCGCTGTTCGTGGTGTACGTGGTCGTGCTCATCCCGTTTACGCCGGGCATCGGCGACATCCGCAAGGCGCGTGTCGACCAGCCTGCGCAGGTGCTGTCCGCCGACGGCAAGCTGCTGGCCGAATTCAAGCCGTCGAACCGGGAATGGGTGCCGCTCAAGCAGATCTCGCCGCACATGGTCGACGCGCTGATCGCGACCGAGGATCACCGCTTCTACGAGCACCACGGCCTCGACTGGAAGCGCACGGCATCGGCCGCGCTCCATACGTTCTCGGGCAGCCGCCAGGGCGGCTCGACGATCACGCAGCAGCTCGCGCGCAACCTCTATCCGGACGAAATCGGCCGCGCGCCGACGCTCACGCGCAAGGTGAAGGAGGCGATCACCGCGCTGAAGATCGAGGCCGTCTACAGCAAGGACCAGATCCTCGAGACCTACCTGAACACGGTGCCGTTCCTGTACAACGCGTACGGTGTCGAGATGGCCGCGCGCACCTATTTCGACAAGTCCGCCGACGAGCTCGACGTGCTCGACAGCGCGACGCTCGTCGGGATGCTGAAGGGCAACAGCTACTACAACCCGGTGCTGAATCCCGAGCGCGCGCTGCAGCGGCGCAATACGGTGCTCGGCCAGATGGTGAAGTACGGCAAGCTGTCGCCCGCGCAGTTCGCGCAATTGCAGCGCCGGCCGTTGCGGATCGATTTCGAGCGCCAGAAGGAGCCGCCCGGGCCGGCACCGCATTTCGCGCAGCAACTCCGCAAATGGCTGATCGCGTGGGCCGACCGCAACGACTACAACATCTACGCGGACGGGCTGATCGTGCGCACGACGATCGACTCGCGGCTGCAGCAGATGGCGACGCAGGCGCTCACGCTGCAGGGCAACCAGTTGCAGGGCATCGCGAACAACGCGTGGAGCGGCCGCGACGGCTGCGGCACCGACAACGAGGTCTTCCGCACCTTCATGCGCGAGTCGCCCGAGTACAAGGCCGCGCAGGACGCCGGCAAGGACGACGCGGCCGCGATGAAGCTGCTCGCGGCCGACCGCGGCTTCATGCGTGCGCTGTGCAAGACCAAGACCGACGTGCAGGCCGGCTTCCTCGCGATCGACCCGCGCAACGGGCAGATCCGCGCGTGGGTCGGCAGCCGCGACTTCACCAGCGAGCCGTTCGACCACGTCGCGCAGGCGCGGCGCCAGCCGGGCTCGACGTTCAAGCCGTTCGTCTATGGCGTCGCGTTCGCGAACGGGATGAAGCCGGACGACACGTTCATCGACCAGCCGGTCGAGATCCCGTTGAAGGGCGGCGAGATCTGGCGGCCAAACGACGACGTGCCGCCGACGGGCAAGCCGATGACGCTGCGCGACGCGGTCGCGCTGTCGCGCAACCGGATCACCGCGCAGGTGATGGAGAAGGTCGGGCCGGCCTCCGTCGCCAGGCTCGCGCGCGACATGGGCGTGCGGGAAAGCCCGCTCGAACGCGTGCCGTCGCTCGCGCTCGGCACGAGCCCGGTCACGCTGAAGGAAATGGTCGCGTCGTACGCGACGGTCGCGAACGGCGGGCTGTATGTCGAACCGCAGATGGTGACGCGCATCGAGAACCGCCAGGGCGACGTGCTCGCCGAGTACGCTCCGGCGCCGCCCGAGCGCGCGCTCGACGCCGAGACCGACAAGACGCTGCTCAGCGTGATGCGCGACGTCGTGACGCGGGGCACGGGCGGCAGCATCCGCACGCGCTTCGGGATTCGCGGCGACGTGGCCGGCAAGACGGGCACGACGCAGGACAACGCGGACGGCTGGTTCATCCTGATGCAGCCCGGCCTCGTTGCCGGCGCGTGGGTCGGTTTCGACGACGGCCGCGTGACGTTGCGCAGCGATTACTGGGGGCAGGGTGCGCACAGCGCGCTGCCGATCGTCGGCGATTTCTTCCAGCGTGCGCAGCGCGCCCGGATCGTCGACACGAAGGCGAAATTCGATACCGAGCCGTCGCCGGGCTGGTTCGCGTCGCTGCGCGAGCGCGTGACGGACCTGTTCGACACATGGTTCCCGCCCAAGCCTGAGAAGGCGCCCGCGCCGGTCAGGACGCAGCGGGTGGAGCGCGCGCCCGAGGCTGACACCGGCACGGAATCGACCGCCTCGGCCGCCTCCGCGCCGGAGGCGGCATCGGGTGGCATCGTCGAGGAATGGGTCCCGGCGTCCGAAGTGGCCGCGTCGGCTGCCGCGCTGTCGGCCGGCGCATCGCAACCGCAGCCCGCTCAGCCGCCAGCGGGGGCGAGCACGCCAGGCGGGGGCAGTTCGGGCCTCGGTGCTGCGCCGGCCGCCGCTCCTTCGGCTGCGCCGGCCCAGCCGCCCGTGCCGGCCGCTCCCGACGCGAGCGGCGCGTCGCAGTAACGGAGCCGTTCAGATTTCGCGCGCGGCTGCCGTAATCATGGTGTCACGACAGCTCGCGCGGTCGCTCCGCGCCTCTCCGATGAGGCTATCTTCCGACTACGTCGCGCTCGCGCGCGACGATCTCGCCGCCGGTGTCCCGCTCGCCTTCGATCTCTACGATGCCGACGGCGCCGCGCTGCTGCCGGCGGGCACGACGCTGCGCGATGCCCCGCAGCATGCATTCCTGTTCGACCATTTCCGGCCGGTACGCCGGCGCGACGACACCGAAGCCGTAGCCGAAACCGAAACCGCGCCGCGCGTGCCCGACGCGGTGCCGCATGCCACGCGAATGGGGTTGTCGGCGGGCGCCGCGATCGGCATCCGCCGCCGGGTCGGCACGACCCGCGGGCTGCAGCGCTACCGGCTGATCGGCACTGCCGCCTCGGGTGCGCTGTTCGTCGAGCCGCAGCCAGCGGCCGCGTTCGACTTCGCGAGCGGCGACGACATCGAGGCGGTGGCCATCGGCCGCGCCGCGGTGTCGCGTTTCGGTGCGACGGTGGAATCGGTGCACGAGGCCGGTGGCGCGCGGTTTCTGGTCCTGTCGCCGCCGGGTTTCGTCGACCGCCTGCGCACACGCGCGGAGCCGCGCGTGCCGGTGCGGATCGCCGCGTGCTGCGCAGGCGGAGCGGAGGGCGCGGAAGGCATCGGGATGGTGCACGACATCAGCGTGAGCGGGCTATCGATTGCCGTCGACCGGCCGATTGCCGCCATCGGCGAGCCCTTGCGCGTGCTGCTGCCGTACGCGACGGGCGGCCGGGTCGAGCTGCTGGCGCTCGACGGCACGGTGCGGGCCGTCCATGCCGACCCGGCGGCGCCCGCGCTGACGCTGCATCATGCGGCGTTCGGCGAGACCGGCGCCGACGACCTGATTCGCCTCAAGGCGCTGCTGTTCGACCGGCTGATGGCGTCGTCGGGGCGCTGATGTCCGGCGGGGCGCGCCGGTTACCGTATCGCGGCATTCGGTGCGCGAACGCCGATAATCGTCTGACGATTCAGTGAATTCCGCGACGATTGTATGTTTTCCGTCAACAGTGAATTCGTGATTTAAGTATTTACCCTGATAGGGCCGCCTCCTAGACTTCTACTCATGCGCAACGACCCCGAGTCCGAAGCGCCTGACAAAACAATCCTGGAGGTAACGCATCATGAAATCGCTGATCAAGGCAGTTGCACTGGCCGCCCTGGTGGCCGCACCGGTCGTTTCGTTCGCCCAGAGCCAGCAGCCGCTGACGCGCGCGCAAGTGCGCGCCGAGCTGGTCCAGCTCGAAAAGGCCGGTTACAACCCGAACGACTGGATCAATTACCCGGAAAACATCCAGGCCGCGCAGGCAAAGATCGCCGCCGCACAGAACACCGGCGCGCAAGCCGATGCAACGGGCTACGGCTCGAACCCTGTCGGGACGTCGCAGTCGGGTCAGCGCGTGCTCGTGCCGACCGCCGCCGACCGTTCGTCGGTGTACTTCGGCCACTAAGCCTGGCAGCGCCCGCAAGGGCGCCCGGCGCTTGCCGTCTCTTCCGAAACCCGCGCACGGTGTCCGTGTGCGGGTTTTGCATTTTGGCTGCCTGAATCGTCGGGTCGGGCGCGAGCGCGTTGCGCCCGATGCGCATCAGCGGCGGCTGCCCGCCTGGCGCGCCCGGGTCGCGAGCACGGTCGCGACACCGCCGAGGATCGCGGCCGATGCGAGCGCGAGCCGCCAGGTCGGCTGTTCCGACAGGAACAGCACGGCGCCGCATGCAGCGATGGGGGGAACGGAGAGCTGGACCGCCGCGGCGCGCATCGCCGTGAGGTGCCGCAGCGCGGCGTACCAGAGCACATAGCCGAGGCCCGAGGTCAGCGCGCCGGAAAGCACGGCGAGTACGGCGCCGGCCGGCGTGACGTGAAAGCGGGCGGCGAGCGCGACGCTCAGCGCGAGCGCCAGCGGCGCGGCGCGCAGGAAATTGCCTGCGGTTGCTGCGACCGGATCGACGGGCCGACGGCCGCGTATCGAATAGATTCCCCATGCGATGCCCGCGGCCGTCATCAGCGCGGCGCCGCGCGGCGTCGGCGCGGCGAGCCCGGGCGACACGAGATACACCAGTCCGCCGAGCGCCGCGCCGAACCCGGCCCAGCCGGTCGCGGCAAACCGTTCGCCGGCGTGCCATCCCGCCGCAAACATCGTCAGTTGCACCGCGCCGAACAGGATCAGCGCGCCGGTGGCCGCGCTGACGGTCAGATACGCAAACGAGAAGCACGCGACGTACACGAACAGCATCGCCGCGGCGGGCCAGTCCGCAGGCGGGGCGGGCCGCCGCGCACCCGCGCGCGCGACGATCGCGAGCATCAGCGCGCCGGATACGAGACGCAAGCTGCCGAAGCTGGCCGCGTCGATTCGTCCGGCCTGCAGCGCGAGCCGGCACAGCAGCGAATTCGACGCGAACGCGAGCATCGCGATCGACGTCAGCGCGGCGACGCGCATGCCCGGCCGGACATGCAGCGCGAACGTGGAGGCAAGCGGTCGCATCGCGGCCTCACGCGTGGCTGGCAACGATCAGCACGGCCGCACCGAACAACGCGGCGCCAAGCGGCGCGGTGAGTGCCTGGCCCCAGGCCGCATTCTTCTCGAGTGCCATCAACGCGGCGAGCGCCAGCATCCAGCCGAGACTGCCGGCGCCGACGACGAACATCAGCAGCATCAGCGCCCAGCAGCAGCCGACGCAAAAGAGCCCGTGGCTGACGCCGAGCGCAAACGCGTGACGCATCGGCGTGCGGCCACGCCAGCGGCTGATCACGAAACTGAACGGCGTGCGGCAACGATCGAGACAGTGCGTCTTCAGTCCGCTGAACTGGAACGCGCCCGCGAGCGCGAAGACGGCCGCGCCGATCAGCCAGCCGCGCCACGCGAGCGCCGGCACGCGCGCGACACCTGCCAGCACCAGCCCGTGCAGGCCGTGCGCGACGAGGCCGAAACCGCTCCACGTGGCGACGTAGCCGATGCCGACGAGCGCGAGCAGGCGCGTCTGGTCGGGGCGGCTCGCGACGACGCGGGCGAACGCATCGAACAGCGACAACGTCGTCGGCAGCATCATCGCGAGGATCATCAGCGTCCAGCCGGCCGCGTCGAACGCGGCCGGCAACCACAGCGTGCCGCCCGGCAGCGCGCGGCAAAGAGCGCTGAACGGTGCGGACAATGCGCTGTCGCCGTGGTCGAGGTAGCGCCCGTACGGGCTGCGCGTCCATGCCCACAGCGTGAGCCACGCGAACGCGACGAGACTCGCGAGCACGAGCGGAAACAGGCGCCGATGCAGCGAAGCAGCCATGACCGTGGGCGTGCGATCGCGCTTCACGCGTCGAACAGGAACGTGCTCTGCAGCGCGTTGTGATTCTTCAGATCGACGTCGATGCCGATCGCCGCGTTCTTCGACCGGTAGACCGGCGCCTTGCCGACGAATACCGGTGCGCCGGGTACCGTCGAGAACACGGTGTCGGTCAGCGTCGTCTGCGCGCCGCTCGGGCCGAGATACGGCTCGAGTTCCGCGTGGTAGTCGGTGCCGATCGACAGCGTGCCGCGCGCCCCTTCGACGTTGAAGGCGATGGGGGCGCGTTCGATCGACACGACCGTGCCGATCAGTTTCGCGAGTTCGGCGATCGGGCCGCCGGCCTGGCCGGTGTAGACCTTCAGCAGCGCCTGCTCCTGCACGTCGGATGCCGTGTCGCTGACGTAGATCGCGGCCGTCCAGTTGCCTTGCAGGATGTTGCCGGGCACGCGGCACACGGCGGCGATCGTGTTGCCGCTCACGTCGACGCCGTCGACGGTGCCCTTGTCGACATGCCATGCGACGATCGTGTCGCAGACGCCGAAATCCGGGTCCTCGCCGATCCAGCACGGGCAGAGTACGCGGCAGTTGCAGACCTCGAGCAGACGGCCTTCCAGGTGATAGCTCATGATTCCCTCCAGGGAGCGACGGCGAAAGCACGTTGGGCCGGGTGGAGGAACCTGACTGACGAGTCGTCACCCCGCTCGGCGATGCGAACGCGAAATGCGCTGAGGAATGCGCGGAAGCGGAGACGGGATGGATGCGATAGCGCGGGCCTGAAGCGGCGTATCGATTTTCCAGTGTAGGTGCGCGGGGCCGATATGCAAGCCGTCGCGGGCGCTGCGATGCCGGCTGACAAGCCGCCGCGCGTGCGCTAGCATCGCGATCGGTATCGCCGCCGCACGGCGGCCGATGTGCGACAGCGCGACAGGCCCGGCACCGGGTTCCACGACTTCAACGAACAACAAGGAGCATCCATGCGTGTCTTGACCGGTTTGCTGTGCGCACTGGCGCTGGCGGCGAACGTCGCCCATGCGCAGGCGAATTGTGCCGACGCGACGGACCAGGCGGCGATGACGGCGTGCGCCGATCGCGCGTACAGGAAATCCGACGGGGAACTGAACCGGATCTACCAGGCCGTCACCGCGCGCCTGCGCGATGCGCGGCCGCTCGCCGACAAGCTCGTGAACGCGCAGCGTGCGTGGATCGCGTACCGCGATGCCGAATGCAGCTTCTCCAGCGCGAACGCCGAGGGCGGCAGCGCGTATCCGATGGTCGTGTCGACCTGCCTCGACGATCTGACGAAAGCGCGCACCGAAACGCTGAAGGGCTATCTGTCGTGCGAGGAAGGCGATCTCGCGTGCCCGGTGCCCGCGAAGTAGGCGTGGTGAGCCGCCCGCGGCCGGGCGGCGCACGCCATCCGCTGCCAGACGTCGCTAGACGTCGTCCGTTTCGTCGAGCAGCTTGTGCCGCATCGCGTAGCGCACCAGCGCCGCTTCGTGCGGCATCTGCATCTTTTCCAGGATCCGCGTCTTGTACGTGCTGACCGTCTTCGCGCTCACGCACAGCGCGTTGGCGATCTCGGTCAGCGTCTGGCCCGCCGCGATCCGCCGGAACACGTCGAATTCGCGATCGGACAGCCGCTGGTGCGGCAACGTCTCGGCCGGCTCGTTCAGGCTCTGCGCGAACTGCTCGGCCATCGCGAGGCTCACGTAGACGCCGCCCGACGCCACCTTCGTGACCGCGCCGACCAGCTCGGCGCTCGCGCTTTCCTTCGTCAGATACCCCGACGCGCCGGCGCGGAACGCGCGCACCGCGTACTGCTGCTCCGCGTGCATGGTCAGCACGAGCACGCGCAGCGCGGGCTTCTCGTCCTTGATCTGCTTGATCAGTTCGACGCCGTTGCGGCCCGGCATCGACAGGTCGAGCACGAGCACCTGGGCGGGCGTGGCGCGCACGAGCGCGATCGTCGACGGGCCGTCGCAGGCTTCGCCCGCCACTTCGAACCCGGTGGCGTTCTGGAGGATGTGCCGCAGACCGTCGCGTACGAGCGTATGGTCGTCGGCGATGAGCACCTTGATCATGTGATGAGCGTTTCCTGTTGTACGGTGCTGAGCGGGAGTGCGACGGTGATCGAGAAACCGCGCGCGAGCGCGGTGTCGATCGTCACGGTGCCGCCCAGCATGTGGGCGCGTTCGCGAATGCCGATCAGGCCGAACGATTTGTCTTCGTGGGCCGGGCCGCCGGGTGCCGAGCCGCGGCCGTTGTCCGCGACGCGCAACACGCAGAAGCCTTCCTCCACGTCGAGCCGCAGCGCGACGCGCGTCGCATCCGCATGGCGCGCCACGTTCGTCAGCGCTTCCTGGACGATCCGGAACAACGTGGTCGCGCCCGCGCTGGTGAACGTGAGGCCGCCCGTTTCGATGTGCCGCTCGACGTCGATCCCGTAGCGGTTCGTGAAATCGTTCGCGAGCCATTCGATCGCCGGCACGAGGCCGAGATCGTCGAGCATCACGGGCCGCAGGTCGGCCGCGATGCGCCGCACCGATGCGACCGTCGCATCGATCAGCCGCCGCATGCCCTGCAGGTGCGACAGCACGCCCGCGTCGGGCAGCGCGCGGCCGGGCATGCGCAGTTGCTGTTCGACCACCGACAGATCCATCTTAAGCGCGGTGAGCTGCTGGCCGAGGTCGTCATGCAGTTCGCGCGCGATGCGGGTCTTTTCCTCTTCGCGCACGTTCTGCAGGTTCGCCGACAGTTCGCGCAATTCCTCGCGCGACAGCTTCAGCGCATTCTCCGCGCGCAGCCGCTCGGTGATGTCGCGCAGCATGACCGTGTAGAGCTTGCCCGACGCGTCGCGGATCTGCGAGATCGAGGCCTCGATCGGGAACTCCTCGCCGTTGGCGCGCAGCCCGAACAGCACCCGCTGGCGGCCCATCTGACGTTCGGACACGCCCGTCACGCCGAACTGGTCGACGTGCTTCGCGTGCGCGGCGCGGAACCGTTCGGGGATGAAGCGCGACAGCGGCGCGCCGATCGCTTCCATCGCGGACACGCCGAACACCTGCTCGGCCATCGGATTGAAGATCACGACCGTCTGCTTCTCGTCGATCGTGATGATCGCTTCCATCGACGAACGGATGATGCCCATCATCCGCGCCTCGTTGAGGATGCCGCGGCTGCTCGCACCGGAATCGGCGGCACCGGCGCGGCGCAGCAGTGCGTGGACGAGCATCGCGAACGCGATCGACGCGATCAGCCCGGCGGCGAGCACGGTGCCGGCCGCGCGTTGCGCGCCGGTTGCGCTCGGGCGGCCGTCCGCGGAATAGGCGAGCGCCAGCACGGTGCCGCCGAAGTTCAGCTCGTCGGTGCGCCGCATCAGGTCGGGCGATGCCGACGCCTCGTCGGTCGTCGTTTCGACGCTGACGATCGCACGCCGGTCGCCGCCGGCGGTCATCGACACGTCGATTCCGCGTTCCGCGTCGAGCGCGCGCTCGATCAGGCGACGCGGGCTCAACGCCGCGAACAGCACCCCGTCGGCGGAGGCTTCGCGCGTGCCGGACGGCGGGGCGGCCGCATGCGGCGACGCGGCGACCGGCACGAACAGCGTGAAGGTGCGGGCGTCGCGGGATGTGTCGTCGTCGGCCGGGTGGACGCCGAGCGCGATGTCGCCGGTCTGCAGCGCGCGCGCGAGCGGCGCAGCGTCGGAGGCGCCGAAGCGCACGACAGGCGAATTCGACGCCGGCGCGCTGAGCACCGCGGTCGCGAGCGTGCCGGCCGGCATCGGGTTCGTGCCGGCGAGCGCGGTGCGGGTCGCGGGCGGCAGCGGCGCATAGCCGATCTGCCGAACCGGCGAGCGGCCGCTGTCGAGGTCGAGCGTGTCCACGTACCGGCGCCACTGCTCGGGCGTCATGTCCGGGACGAGGCTGAACGCGCCGCGCGCGCCTGCGAGCACGGCAACGCCGGACTGCAGCTCGTGGCGGAGCATGGCCGTCACGTGCGACGTGCGGCGTTCGAAACGCGTATGGACGGCGCCTTGCCACTGCTCGCGCACGAGCAGCGCGACGCCGAGCGACAGCGCCGCGCCGGCGCACAGCGCAACGACGCCGGCCGCGAGCGGCTGGCGTAACATGATCTGGAGGCGCGTGGGCCCTCGGGCGTCACGCGTCGGGGTTCCACTGGCGGTCATTCGATGGCCATTCTGTTGTCGGGGGCCGCCCCGTGGCACGGGGGCAGCGCAGCAAAACCGGGCAAAACTCGCACCGGCTGCACGCAACGTCTAATTTCAAGATGAAATTGTGCGCGATTTACACGTTTTTTGTAATGGGGTCACTAGAAATTGCGGCAAACGGCGTGAAGCAGCGGGTGCGCCGGCCGCACTTGACGCGCATCAACGGGCGCGTCGGCACGTGGGGCAGACTGTTCGGCAGGCCAGCCGGCACCGGGCCGGGTGGCGATAACGGGCCGCCGTCGCGCGACGCGCGAGGCGTGCCCGGTCGGAGGGACGGACCATGTACAAGCGGATTTTCGTCGGGCTCGACGGCAGCCCGAGCGCGCGCCTCGCGCTGAACGAGGCGATCCGGATCGCGGCGGCGTCAGGCGGCGAAGTCACCTGTGCGTATGTCGTCGAGCACCGGCCGCAGCTCGTCGACGTCGATGCGGGTTTCGCGGCCGAGCGCGATGGCGATGCGGCCGCGACCGATGCCGCGACGCCGGTGCTCGACGCTGCGAAAGCGGTGCTCGCCCAGGAGCACGTGCCGGGCACCGTGCGCGCGCTCGACGCCTACGGCGAGGATGTCGCCACCGTGCTGATGCGCACGGCGGCCGAAACCGATGCCGACCTGATCGTGATGGGCACGAGCGGGCGGCACGGCCTGCGCAGGCTGCTGCTCGGCAGCGTCGCCGAATCGCTGCTGCGCGCGGCCGACCGGCCCGTGCTGCTGGTGCGGCACAGCGAGCCGGGCGCGCCGTCGGCAGCGTGACGTATGCGGACGCGGCGCCGACGCATGGGCCGCGGCTGTCGCGCGGATTCGCCGGATGACGGCCTGACGAAACGGAAACGCGCGACGCGCCGGCCGACGCTCGGCGTGTGAACGCGACGGCCGTTACCGTCGCACCGGCCGGGCGAGGGTGGTACACCCGATGCGCCCCATGGGCGCAATCGCGTGCCCATGGTTGCATCCCGATGCGCAGTTCTGGCAGCATCGGCCGGTGTCCGCTTGTTCGCCGCGCGCATGGCCGCGGCGTTCGCCCCAGCGGCATCCGGCGGCATGCGGTCGCGTTCGCGACGGGCGAAGCGATCCGGTGCGCCGGGTGTCCGGTTCCTTACCTTACCGACGTCATCCGCCATGCCGATTTCCGCTACCGACCTGATTCGCCAGTTCGACCTGCAGCCGCACCCCGAGGGTGGCTATTTCCGCGAAACCTACCGTGCGACCGATTCGGTCATGCGTTCCGCCGACGGCGCGCCGCGCGCCGCGTCGACGGCGATCTATTACCTGTTGTGCGACGGCGCTTACTCGTCGTGGCATCGAATCCGTTCCGACGAAGTCTGGCATTTCTATGCGGGCGATCCGATCGAGGTATGGGTGCTCGACGAGCGCGACGGGTTGACGATCCACCGGCTGGGCAATCCGCTCACGCATCCGGGCACCGTGTTCCAGTCGGTCGTGCGGGCCGGGAGCTGGTTCGGCGCGCGCTGCGCGGCGCCGGAGCACGTCGCGCTCGTCGGCTGCACGGTGGCGCCGGGTTTCGAGTTCGCGGAATTCGAACTGGCCGACGCAGCCGCGCTGGCCGCCGCGTTTCCCGACTACGCGGAACACGTCGCGCGGCTTGCGCAGCGCCCGGACGCATGAGCACGACAGCGGTGCCGGCAGCCTCCTGAAGCCCGCGCCGAAGGCGCGGGTTCCGCGCGATCGCGGCCAAACCCGTTTAGAATGCCCGTCATGCACTGGTTGGCTGCGGACGTGCCGCGGCGGCCGCTGCCCAGCCGGTCCGACGGCCCTCGTCGCGCGGCCGCATGTCTTCCAGGAGCGCCGCCGTGTGGCACTTTCCCATCGCTATTCCATCGTCGCTCGGCCCGTGGGCCGTGTTCGCGAGCGTGTTGATCACGCAGCTCGGCGTGCCGGTGCCGGCCGTGCCGATGCTGATTCTCGGCGGCACGATGGCGGCAATGGGGCAGGCATCCTGGGTCAGCATGTTCGCGGCGGCGATCGGCGCGACGATGCTGGCCGATTCGCTGTGGTTCTTCATGGGCCGCACGCGCGGCCGACGCCTGCTGAACGGCCTCGTGCGCTTCTCGCTGTCGCTCGACACCACGCTGCGTTTCGCGCGTAACGTATTCGAAAGGTACGGCGCGCCGCTGCTCGTGCTGTCCAAGTTCCTGCCGGGCCTCGGTCTCGTGTCGGCGCCGCTGCTCGGCACGACCGCGATCGGTGTCGGCGTGTTCCTGTTCTGGGATCTGGCCGGCGCGTCGCTGTGGGCCGCGTTCTGGCTGGTCGGCGGTGCGGCCATTCACGACCAGATCGTCCAGTTCGTGCTGTGGGTGCGCGCGAGCGGCGGCACGATCCTCGACGCGTTCCTCGCGATCTTCATCACATTCCTGCTGTACCGCTGGGTGCGTCGCGTGCAGTTCCGCCGTTATCTCGCGCAGGTGCGCATTTCGCCACCGCAGCTCGTCGAGATGATGACGTCGGACGAACCGCCGCTGATTTTCGACGCGCGGCCGAAGGCGATTCGCGAGCGCGAACCGTACCGGATCGCCGGCGCGGTGCCGGTCGATCTCGATTCGCCGGACCTGCTCGACCCCGAATTGCTGAAACGGCCGATCGTCGTCTATTGCGTGTGCCCGAACGAGGCCACGGCCAAGCGTCTGATCGCGAAGATGCAGCGCAAGAAGATGATCCACAACATCCGGGCGCTGAAGGGCGGCCTCGATGCGTGGGAAAAGCACGGTTATCCGGTCGAGCCGCTGCCGGCCGATCTCGACGCGTCGCGTTATTTCGTGCGGCCGGAACACGGGGCGCTCGAAGGCGAATATACGGTGCGCGCGACGCTGTCCAAATAAATCCATGCGCGAGATACGCGCGTATTCGAATTCCGCCGCCGATTTCACCCGTCACGATTTCCACGAAAATCGGCTGGCGCGAAACCGCTGATCCTCCATATAATCCCGCCTGCATATTGCGTGCGCATGATCGCGCACATTCGACGCGTATTCGTTCGCGCCGAAAGCGATTGATCCCGGTGCCGTCCGTTACGCGCTCAGCCGCGTCACACGGGCCGCACGGGCGTATTCCGTGAAAGGCCCGATCCGTTTTCCGGATTGTTCCGGAAAATACGGATAATCCGCGGCAATTCCCATCGGATTGACGCAGTATCCGTGTCGTTTCTTATTTGGAAAGCGACAGCGGAGATTATTTCGTTTTCGGCATGCCGGGTTCGGCATGAACGGTCGCGCATTGATATCGACAATGACGGCGGCCCGTTCACGGCTGCCAGGAGACGGACTTGAAACAACCAGAAGACCAGTTGCACCGCGGGCTGGAAGAGCGGCACATCAACCTGATGGCGCTCGGCGCGACGATCGGCGTCGGCCTGTTCCTCGGCTCGGCCAGCGCGATCCGCGTCGCCGGCCCGGCCATCCTGCTGACCTACCTGCTGGGCGGCATCGCGATTTTCCTGATCATGCGCGCACTCGGCGAGATGGCGATCGCCAATCCCGTCGCCGGCGCATTCAGCCGCTATGCGCGCGACTACCTCGGGCCGCTGGCCGGCTACCTGACCGGCTGGACCTACTGGTTCGTGTGGATCGTCACCTGCATGGCGGAAATCACCGCGGTCGGCGTCTACATGCACATGTGGTTCCCCTCCGTGCCGAACTGGATCTGGGCGCTCGCGGCGCTGATGGCGATGGGCTCGGTGAACTTCATCGCGGTCAAGCTGTACGGTGAATTCGAGTTCTGGTTCGCGCTGATCAAGATCGTCACGATCGTGCTGATGATCATCGGCGGCGGGTTGATGATCGCGTTCGGCATCGGCAACGGCGGTGTCGCGATCGGCCTGTCGAACCTGTGGGCGCACGGCGGTTTCATGCCGAACGGCATCAACGGCGTGATCGCCGCGCTGCCGATCGTGATGTTCGCGTATCTCGGCGTCGAGATGCTCGGTCTCACGGCAGGCGAGGCGCGCAACCCGGAGAAGTCGCTGACGAAGGCCGTGAACTCGGTGTTCTGGCGCGTGCTGATTTTCTACATCGGCGCGCTGTTCGTGATCATGTCGCTCTATCCGTGGGATCAGATCGGCACGCAGGGCAGCCCGTTCGTGATGACGTTCTCGCGGCTCGGCATCCCGGCTGCCGCCGGCATCATCAACTTCGTCGTGCTGACCGCGGCGCTGTCGTCGTGCAACAGCGGCCTGTTCAGCACCGCGCGGATGCTCTACAACCTCGCGCAGCAGGGCCAGGCGCCGAGCAAGCTCGGCAAGGTCAACCGCAACGGCGTGCCGGTGTACGGCGTGATCGTCTCGGTCGCGCTGCTGCTGATCGGCGTGCTGCTCAACTATCTCGCGCCGCAGCACGTGTTCACGTGGCTCACGTCGGTGTCGACGTTCGGCGCGATCTGGACGTGGTGCGTGATCCTGATCGCACAGATGCGCTTTCGCCGCACGCTGTCGGCCGACAAGATCGCGCGCCTGCCGATCCGCGTGCCGTTCTATCCGCTCGGTTCGTTCGTCGCCCTCGGTTTTCTCGTGCTGGTCGTCGTGCTGATGGCATTCACGCCCGACACGCGCGTCGCGCTCGTGATCGGGCCGGTCTGGATCGTGCTGCTCGGCATCGCGTATGCACTGTTCTACGCGAACCGCCCGGCGGCATCGGTGCCGACGAAGTCGTAAGCGGCGCGGGCAGGGGCCCGCGCGACCCTTGATCGCGATCATGCACGCGCGGGCCGGACGTCCTATGCTGAACGCATCGATTGTCCGCGCTTCGCGTGACATCCCGCCGATCCCCGCGACCGCGGCGGCCGTCCGGCCGCCGCGCGCCGCTTCCGCGCGAAGCTCCCGTCGTCGTTCCACGACGACGCGCACGCACGGAGGCCTTCGCCATGCAGCCTGCCCAGTCCATCCCGACGCTTGCGCGGATCGCGCTGGCCGTCGATCCGACGCCCGAATCGCTGTCCGCCGCACGCTACGCGCGCACGCTGCTGCGTCCCGGCATGCGATTGCGCATCGTCTGCGCAATCGACAACCCCCGCCTCGTATTGCCCGACATCCCGCGCATCGACGCGCTGCTGACGTCCGCGCGCGAGGACATGATGCGCGAAGCGCAAGCCACCAACGAGCGGATCGCCGCGCTGTTCGCCGATAGCGGGATCGAGGTCGAGCAGGCCATCGTCGATACGTCGGTGACGGGCGGCTCGGTGGCCGATGCACTGGTGAACGATACGTCGGAATGGCGCGCGGACGTGCTGATAGTCGGCGCGAATCCGCATCACGGGCTGCTGCGGCTCGTCGAAGGCGCGATGTCGGACACGCTGACGACACGCGCGCGCTGCGCGCTGCTGATCGTGCCGGCCGCCTATGCGCTGCCGTCGAATGGCGGCCTGCAGCGGCTGATGTTCGCGGTCGACGGCAGCGAGCCGTCGCTGCACGCAGTGCGCGTCGGGCTCGGCTTCGCGACGCCGACAACGTTGCTGTACGCGGCATACGTGATCGATCGCGCGGTTCGTCTGACGGATATCGTGCCGGTGCGCGCGCTCGAGGATGCCTATCGCGCGGAGGGCGAGGATGCACTCGCGAAGATCGGCCCGCTGTTCCATGCGACCGGGAACCCGACCAAGCGCGGTATCGTCGAAACCCGCCCGACCAGCGACGACGTCGCCCATGCACTGATGCGCGACGCCGTGCACTGGCGTGCCGAACTGCTGGTGGTCGGCACGCACGGCCGGCGCGGCATCGCCGCCTGGCTGATCGGCAGCGTCGCGCGTCGCGTGGCGCATCTCGCCCAGGTGCCCGTCCTGCTCGTGCGCGGTACCGAGTAAATCGCGCGGTGTCGAGATCGAAACCGGCCTGGTTTGATCTGCATCAGAAATGGCGCAAGTATCGCGTGAGACATTGACGGAACAACCGGCCGCGCGGCCGGTCTGTCGTGCATGCACCGCGCAACCGCGCGAGCGTCGAAGGCCGTGATCGACGGTGCATTCACCGGCATCACATCATTTTCCGGAGCCGCGACGTGCGATGCACGGCGCGTCATCCTGCCGAGAACTCTCTGGCACGAGGGTAGGCAGCCGTCGGCTGCCTTGGAGGACGGGCGGGGTGCAAGTCACCCCGTCCGCTTTCCGCATGGGTGTTGTCGTTGGCCCCGTCTGAAGTGCATTCCCCGCAGGAATCGTTGTCATTGCGACCGTGTGGAACGGCGCGTGGTGATGCGTGATGGCGCGCGGTTGCGCCGACGCGAAGTGGTGAGGGTCGCGGCGGGCTCACCGTTGCCGCGCCGTCGTCCTACAGGCTCGGCGTGCGGCAGGCGCTGCCGACGTTGCGCGGTGAGCAGCCATTGCACGGCCCCGTGCCGTGCCGGCCGCTTGCCCGCTCAGCCGGTGCGAAGCATCGACCGCAAGTCGTGTCGCCGGCCAGCGCCGCGGCGTACCCGCGGGCGCTGGCGCGCGACGTGCAGCGGCGCGCATAGGCCGCATGTACGGTTGCGCAGGCGGTTTGCATGCGGCCAGCCGGGGCGCGCCTTGCGGCGTGCCTCGACCGCGGCCGGCGCGTCGGGTGCGGCCCGTGCGCACAGTGCCGCGGCGAACCGTTGCAACGCGAGAACCGAGCCCGCGACGCTCTGGTACTTCTCGCGGCCGATCTGCCCGTCGAGCGTGACGAGCAATCCGGCTTCGCGAGCGAGCGCAAGCAAGGTGTCGATATCGTCCGACGGACGGTTGCCGGCCGGCACGGCCTGGGCGGGCAGGGCGCGTGCGTTGCCCGACGCGCGCCGTTGGCCGTCCCGGCCCGGTAAGTTGCGATGTGCCATGGTTGGTCTCCTGCGCCAGGCCCCGCATGCCGGCTCGACGGCCGGCTGAGCGATGACCTGTATGAACGTTTCGTCCATGTCACCAGTATCGTGGGGCGCCAGTACGCTGCCAAGCAGCGTGCGCTGAACTCGCTGTCAGGGATTGCGCGGTGCGTATCGGAATCCGCTGACACGCAGGGCGCCCGATCGGCCGTCCGGGCGACGATCCGCCCGTTCGTTCCGACGAATGGCCGGCGCGTGGCGGAGCGCGCTTGACGCATGATTTCGGCCGGTCTAAGTTCGCGGATGCATCGGCGTCGAGCAGCGTCCCATCGTTCGCCCGCCAGCCGGTGCCGCGCCCCGGGGTGGCGTGGCAGGTTTCCAGTCTCGTTCGCGGGCCGTTTGCGCCGCGAATCTTGCGCGGCCGGTTCGGGGACGGATCGGCACGGCGGCACGCAACGTGCCGTTGATCGCGCGCAAACACGCGCCGGCGCATCGCACGCCGCGCGGCCGTTCAGTCTTTAAGCTTCCAGTACCTTCTTCTTTTCGTTCCTCGACCGTCAGGAGTCGTCGATGTCCAAGGACAGTTTGCTCGATTCACTCAAGGAAGCCGCCAGGCAGCGCGCGATCGGCGCGGATCAGTTGCGTGCGATGCTCGACGACGAAGTGCGCGTATTGTCGTCCGACGCGCGGGTGCACGATTACATCCACGTGTTCGCGATCCGGCACCTGCGCGAACGGATGCGCCGGCAGGACGAGCTAGACAACGACACGCGGGCCGACGGGCCGCCCGCGGAAGCCGATCCGCGTCCGGGCCATCGCCTGTGACGGGCGCGCGCCGCAACTGATGACGCGGGCGCGGCGCGATCCGTCGCCGCGCTGCGGCCGGGTTCCAATCGACACGCATGCATCCGTCGACCGGGAACCGGCCTGTCTCGACCTCCTTTTCGACGCCTCCTGCCCACGCTCGCAGGTACCGTCGTCGCGTCCCGGCGGCGTGCGCGCGCGTCGCAGGACCGCGCAGTCATCCTGACGATTCGCCGACGATCCGCTGACGATCGGCATTGCGTTTTGTCAGACGTTTCACTGAATTGTCACAGTGGCCTCAAGTAAGCGGCGCGATTGCCGTTTACCCGGTGAATTCGTCCACCGGGCGTTCGCGCTCCCTTACCGAGTCGTTGCCATGTTCTCGTCCATCCGCGCCCGCATTCTCGCCGCGTGCGTCGCCATCGTCGTATTCGCGCTCGTCGCCACCACGCTCATCAACTACTTCATCGCGCGCTCGTACAACGACGACGCGATCGACCGCAACCTGACCTCCGTCGCAAGCGGACACGTGGTCGGGATTGCCGACTGGGTCGCCACCCGGAGCCGGATGATCGCGTCGCTGCAGGATGCCGCGCTGACGCCCGATCCGCTGCCGGTGTTCAAGCAGATGGCCACGGCTGGCGGCTTCACGAACGTCTACGCGGGCTACGCCGACAAGGCGTTCCACTTCTCCGACCCGACCGGCATCCCGCCCGACTACGATCCGACCGGCCGCCCGTGGTACAAGCAGGCCGCGCAGGCCGGCAAGCCGGTCGTCACGCCGCCTTACGTCGATGCCGGCACGGGCAACCTCGTCGTCACGTTCGCGGTGCCGATCCTGCGCGACGGTACGCTGAAGGGCGTCGTCGCCGCCGACGTCGCGATGGACACCGTGATCGCGAACGTCAAGTCGATCCACCCGACGCCCGCGAGTTTCGGGATGTTGATCGACAGCAGCGGCCATGTGGTCGCGCACCCGGATCCGAAGCTCACGCTGAAGCCGGTCGCCGACGTGTCGCCCGAACTCGGCGCGACGAACGGCGCGACGATCGCGGCCGCGACCGCGCCGGTCGAGGTGAGCGTCGGCGGCGACGCGAAGCTGGTGCGCGCGCGCCCCGTGCCGGGCACCGACTGGTACGCGCTGGTGCTGCTCGACAAGTACGAGGCGACGGCCGGGATGCGCTCGCTGCTGACCGCTTCGCTGATCACGCTGCTCGTGATCGTCGGCGTCGCGTCGCTGATCATCGGCGCGATCACCGCGACCGCGTTCCGCCGCCTGTCGCAAGTGCGCCAGGCCATGGCCGCGATCGGCTCGGGCGCCGGCGACCTGACGCAGCGCCTGCCGGCCGACGGCCGTGACGAAGTGGCCGACATCGCACGCTCGTTCAACAGCTTCGTCGACAAGCTGAACGACGTGATGCGCGAGATCCGCGATGCGAGCGAATCGGTGCGCACGGCCGCGAACGAGATCGCGGCGGGCAACCAGGACCTGTCGTCGCGCACGGAATCGGCGGCGGCGAGCCTCGAGGAAACGGCCGCATCGATGGAAGAGATCACCGCGACCGTCGGCCAGTCGGCGGCGGCGGCCGGCCAGGCCGACGAACGCGCGGCAGCCGCGTCGCGGATCGCGTCGCACGGCGGTGTGGTCGTGTCGGACGTCGTCGCGACGATGGAGAAGATCGAGGAAGCGTCGGGCCGGATCGGCGACATCATCGGCGTGATCGACGGGATCGCGTTCCAGACCAACATCCTCGCGCTGAACGCGGCCGTCGAAGCGGCGCGCGCGGGCGAGCAGGGCCGCGGCTTCGCGGTGGTCGCCCAGGAAGTGCGCAGCCTCGCGCAGCGCAGCGCGCAGGCCGCGCGCGAAGTGAAGGTACTGGTCGAATCGACGGTCGCGAGCGTGTCGGCCGGGTCCGGGCAGGTGCGTCAGGCCGGCGATACGATGCGCGAGATCGTCTCCAACGTGTCGAACGTGACGACGATCATCTCCGAGATCACGCACGCGGCGAACGAGCAGACGCGCGGCATCCAGGAAGTGAATCGCGCCGTGACGCAGCTCGACGAAATGGTGCAGCAGAACGCGGCGCTCGTCGAACAGTCGACCGCCGCCGCGACCGCACTGCAGTCGCAGGCGAACGCGCTCGCGACCACGGTCGGGCGGTTCAAGGTCGCGTAATCCTGTTGCGCACCGCGCAACCGCGGCATGCGGTGCGCGGGCGACACGGCCGCGCCGCTCAGGAGCGGCCGTTGTCGCGCATCAGCGCGAGCCGGTTGTAGAGCGTTTTCAGGCTGATGCCGAGCGCTTTCGCGGCGCGCGGCTTGTTGCCGTCGAAGTGGCGCAGCGTCGCCGCGATGAAGCGCTGCTGCGCATGGTGCAGCGTCGCGCCGAGCGGCAGCGCCATCGTGTCCTCCGACAGACGCTCGGGCGGCACCGCGGGCTTCGGCAGCGTGACGTCGATGCCTTCGTCCGACAGGATGTACGCGCGCTCGATCGTGTTGTGCAGCTCGCGGACGTTGCCGGGCCACGAATACGCGCGCAGTGCCGCGATCGCCGCGTCGGTCAGCCGCTTGTGCGCGCGGTGCCGCGCGTTGAGCGCGTCGACGAACTCCAGCGCGATCGTCTCGATGTCGCTGTCGCGCTGGCGCAGCGGCGGCACGTACAGCGCGAACGCGGCGAGGCGATAGAACAGGTCCTCGCGCAACCGGCCGTCGCGCACGGCTTCGGCCGGGTTGTGGCGCGTGGCCGACACGATGCGCACGTCGAGCGGAATCGGCTCGGTGCCGCCCACCCGGACGATCGCATTCGATTCGAGCGCCCGCAGCAGCTTCACCTGCAGCGACGCGGGCATTTCCGCGATCTCGTCGAGCAGCAGCGTGCCGCCGCGTGCGGCTTCGAAGAAACCTTCCCGCTGCGCGATCGCGCCGGTAAAGCTGCCCTTCTCGTGCCCGAACAATTGCGATTCCGCGATATCGGGCGGAATCGCGCCGCAGTTCACGGGCACGAACGGGCCGTCCCGCCGGGCACTGAGATCGTGCAGCCGGCGCGCGACGATATCCTTGCCGACCCCGCTTTCGCCGGCAATCATCACGCTGGCGCGGGTCGGCGCAATTTTTTCGATGCGGCCGAGCAGCGTGCGCATCGCGGACGAACGGCCCGACAAACGGCGGGCGTCTGCACGCTGCTTCGAACGGTTTGCGGTATCTCCCATCGGCATTAGCGGGTCGTTTTGAAAATCGGCATCACCCGTTCCGTTGATTGCAATATTTATCATCGACAGCGAAACGACCACGAAGGTGCCGCGGAATAGAAATTTCCAATGTGCGTGGCGGGGACGGAAGAAACAGGCCATCGATTCACCGCACGAATCGCGGCACTTCAGAGGTCCAGGCGCACATCGGTGCTTTTTTACAGCGCGCCGATGAAAAAGACGGTCGCGACACCTTGCGTCGATGCGTACCCCGATACCGGCCGGCGCCCGACCGGCCGCGGCCTTCGGAGCAGCCCGGCAGGCTGGCGCCGGCCGGCCGCCTGAAGCACGCATCGGGCATGTCGCTTGCGGGTGCCATCAGGCTCGCCCGGCACGCTCGACGGCAGGCTGGTCGACAAGCGGCATGACGCCGTGCGACGGGAGCCGGCGCGAGGCAAGGATGCAATGAGGACCCTGACCCGTGAGCTGTTACGGCAGGGTGCATGGGTCGTGCTGGCCGTCGGGCTGGCGTCCGCGCTGCAGGCGTGGACGGTTCGCGTCGTCGGCGGGCACGCGCCATTTGCGCCGCTGCCTTTCTATGCAGGCGTTGCGGCCGTCGCATGGCTGGCGTCGTTCGGCGGCGGCCTGGTCGCGGCCGCCGCGAGTGTGGCCGTGATCTGCGCGCTCTGGTGGCGCAACGCGCCGCTGGCCACGCTGCTCGAGCAGGCCGGCGCGTTCGTCGCGATCAGCTTCGTCGAGTGCGTGCTCGTGATGGCCGTGAAGCCGCTGCTCGCAAGCGATCGTCTCCGCGAATTCCATGACGACGGCGACGCCGGTGCCCGCGAGCCGCATGGCGAGCCTTCGCCGGCCGCGCGCGTGCCCGTACCCGACGACGGCCTGCTGCGCCGGGTGGTCGACGCGTCGCCCGACGCGATCGTCGGCGTCGATACCGCACACCGGATCACGAGCTGGAACCCGGCCGCGCGACGGATCTTCGGCATCGATGCGGCGCAGGCCGCCGGGCTCGACGTCGCCGAGCTGATCGCGCCGCGCTGGTTGCGGCGGCATCCGCTGTCCGGATCGCTCGCGACGCTACGTGCGCCGGTCGGTCCGTTCGACGTGCTGTGCGTGCGGCGCGACGGCGGCCGCTTTCGTGCGACTTTCGCCGCGTCGCCGATCGTCGATGCGCGGGGTGACTGCACGGGGCTGTCGATGACGCTGCGCGACGCGCACGAACGGCGCCGCGGCGAACGGCGCAACATGCGCTCGCTGCGCGGCGCGCGCGACGCACGCGCACAGGCGGACGCGTCGAACCGGCTGAAGGACGAACTGCTGGCCACGGTGTCGCACGAACTGCGCACGCCGCTGAACGTGATCTACGGCTGGGTCGAGGTACTGCGCAACGTCGACGGCGACGGGCTCGCGCAACAGGCGGTCGACGCGATCGACCGCAGCGCGCGGTCGCTGTCGCACATGGTGGCCGACCTGCTCGACGCGTCGTCGCTCGCGACGGGCCGATTGCGCCTCGAGCGCGTGCCGGTCGATCTCGTGCGGATCGTGCGCGATGCCATGCGGGAACTCGACGCGACGGCGCAGGCGAACGGGCTCGACCTCTCGACGAAATACGAAATGGCGACCTGCGTGATTCCGGCGGATCGCGAGCGCGTGCGCCAGATCCTGTCGAACCTGCTGTCGAACGCGATCAAGTTCACGCCGTCCGGCGGCCGCGTCGTCGTGTCGCTGACCCGGGCGGGCGAGCGTGTGCGGCTGTCGGTCGCCGACACGGGGCAGGGTATTGCGCCGGAATACCTGCCGCATCTGTTCGAGACATTCAGCCGGCCCGAACGCGCATTCGCATCGCCGAGGCGCGGCCTCGGGCTCGGCCTGTCGATCGTGCGCAACATCGCGCAACTGCACGGCGGCGAGGTCGTCGCGACGAGCGCGGGCACCGGGCGCGGGACGACCGTCACGGTCACGCTGCCGACCCGGTGGGATGTCGACGATCCGGCCGAGGACCTGCTGCACGCGGCGGGCACGCCGGATACGGTGGCGCTCGACGGCCGGCGCGTGCTCGTCGTCGACGACGACGCGACCTCGCGCGCGAGCCTCGCCGCGGCACTCGAAACGATGGGCGCGCAGGTGTCGACCGCGCAATCGGGGCACGACGCACTCGAAGTGGTGGAACAGGATGCGCCGAACGTCGTGCTGTCGGATCTCGCGATGGCCGACGGCGACGGTTTCTGGCTGCTCGACCGCATCCGTCATTTGCCAGGTGGCAGCGGACATCTGCCTGTCGTCGCCGTCACGGCGCACGCCGGCAACGCCGACCGGCACCGCGTGATGGCCGCTGGCTTCGATGCGTATCTGTGCAAGCCGGTGGACATGCCGACGCTGGCGAGCGTGATCGCCGATGTCGCGCCGGATGCCGGGCACGATCGGAACCCGCATGACCGGTAGCGGCGGATAGCCGGGGCATCGGGCGATATCGACCTGCAGGTTCGCCATCGCGCGGCCGAACCGACGGGCAGCGTACCCGACGAGCGGCAGCGCACGACGTCGACGGCGTGAGCCGCGTGCTCGACAGGCGGCAGATCCGCCGGAAGCAACGTGAGGCACCGGCAAAGCACCGGGCCGGTCGCGCGCCGCGTGCGCGCGGCCCGGTCCGGTACTTTGCCGGGCAGGAGGGATCGACATGGACACCATCATTGCCGGCCGTTTTTCGACGCTCGAGCAGGCGCAACATTGCGCGGAGCAACTGCGCGGCCACCTCGTGCATCGGGACGACGTGAAAGTCTTCTTTCTCAATCCGCCCGGGCAGCACGCGCTGTTCTGGCTCGGCGGTGACGCGTATGCGGATTCCGCCGCGCGGCCGGGCGGGAAGGGCGCGCTGGCGGGTGTGGCGATCGGGGCGATTGCCGGGCTGGCCGGAGCCGCGCTGCTCCACGTGGGCGGATTCCATTCGCCGCATGCATGGGTCGGCGTGCCGCTGGTCGGCGGTTACGTCGGCGCGTTGTGCGGCGCGCTCGGCAAAATGCGCGGCGATGCGCCGGAGGGCCGCGGCGCGCTGCAGCAGTGCGAGAACGGTGTCGTGCTCGCCGCGCATGTGACGCGACGCACGAGGGTGTTCGCCGAGCGGACGATGGTCGCCGCCGGCGCGCTGTCGGTGGAGCGAACCGAGGGGGCGTGGCGGCACGGCGCGTGGACCGATTTCTTCACATCGTCCCGGCGCCCGGCGTGACGGGAGCCCGCGCAACCGGCGCGTGCCGTCGCGACACACGGAGGTCGGAATGAAAGCGAACCGAACCCGCCGGCCGGCGGCGACCGTGCTGGCCGCGACCGTCGGCCTGCTGGCCGCCGCGTTTCCGCCGGCCCAGGCGTCGCCCGCTTCGTCGGCGCAGGTCGGGCCCGGTGTGATCCGCCCCGGCACGACGGCCGACGAGGCCGGCATGACGCAGCGGCCGACCGGTATCGATGCCGAGTTCGTCGACAAGGCCGGCATGATCGGCAAGGTGGAGCGGCAGGCCAGCCAGCTCGCGCTCGACCGCTCGTCGAACCCGGACGTGAAGGCGTTCGCGCGCCGGATGGTCGACGATCACCGACGGATCGCCGGCGAATTGCAGCAACTCGGGGCGGCCAGGGGCCTGCCGGTGCAGTCGCGGATGCTCGTCGATCCGGCCGTCACGGCATTGAGAACCAGGGAGGGGCGCGCGTTCGACACGGCCTATGTCGCGCTGGCGGGCCCGCGCGCGCATGAAGCGGCGATCCGGCTCTACGAAGCAGAGGCACGGAACGGCCGCGACCCGCAGCTTCGCGCGTTCGCGGCCAACACGCTGCCGATGCTCAACGCGCATCTGGCAGCCGCCCGGCAACTCGAGCGGACGGTGGCGGCCGCGCACTGACCGGCGTGACCGACGATCGCGTTACCGCTTGCCGCCTTCCGGGCCTTCCGGCGACGCCTCGTACGGCGGCGAGTCGAGCGCCGTTTCGCCTTCCTCGATGAGCCAGTACGGCGAACTGCCGTAGTACGCATGCAGCGCCTCGGCCCAGTCCGGATCGGCCATTGCCGGCCAGCGATTCCTGTCGAAGCCGGGGGCTTCGCGCACCCGTTCGGTGGCCACGGGCAGCACGAAGCATTGGCGCTCGACGTCGAGCACGAGTACGTTCCACGGCACCGCAAGCAGCTTGTCGCCGATCCCCGGCCGGCCGCGTGACGAAACGACCGCATACGCGACACGGCCGGAACGCACGTCGAGCATGATGTCGTCGACCTGGCCGATGTCGTCGCCGTCCATCGTCAGCACGCGATCGCCTTCGAGCGTGCGGGCGGCCATCACGTCGGGCCCCGGCCCGCCGCCGGCCGTGCGGCGGTCGTCGCCGACGATGCGCGTGGCGTCGCGCGACGGTCTGTCGGTTGTCATCGAACACCTCCTGGTCGAAGCGGCACCCGGGCGGGTCGCCGATATGAACGGCGCCGGTCAGCGCCGGCGCGGCAGCGACACGTCCTCGAGCGTATTGGCCAGTTCGTCGCGCTCGGGGCCGCCCGCGCGCGTCGCGATGTCGCCGAGCGACACCATGCCGACCAGCCGCCGGTGACGGTCGAGTACCGGCAATCGATGCAGCTGCACGTCGGCCATCCGCTGCTGGACGTCGCCGACACCGTCGTCCTCGACGCACCATTGCACGGGCCTCGACGCAACCGCCTGCACCGGCGTATCGAACGAATGGCCGTGCGACAGCCCGCGCACCGCAAGGTCGCGGTCGGTTACGATCGCGACGAGTTCGTCGCCGTCGCAAACGGGCAGTACGCCGATATCGAAGCGCCGCATCAGCTCGGCCGCGTGGCGAATCGTGTCGGTCGGCGCGACGCACACCACGTCGCGCGACATGATCTCGGTGACGCGATACATGAAGCCTCCTTCGTGAGCGGGACGATGTGCAAGCAGACGGCGTGCCGCGCGCGTGACACACACGCCGGGCCTCGACGGCCGTGCGACGGAGAAATTTGCCAGCCCGCTTGTACATCTTCCACGGCGCAAGCCGCGAACGGGCCGGACAGGGTGTCAGTGGCCGATGCCCGTCATCGCGACGATCACGAGCACCACTGCGCTTTCGATTGCCGCCAGCGCCGCGACGCCGGCGGCGCCGCTGATTTCATGCCATCTGCGTTCAAGGCGTTTCATCAGATCAACTCCGGATTGCCCCGGCGCACCGCTGCACCGCCGCGCAGCGCGAGCCGGGTGCCGCCGTCAGCCGTGATCGCGGGGCGGGGAAGGAACGTGCGGCGCGCGGCGTTCGTGCTCGCCGGACGGCCTGGCAGGGTCGATACGGGTCGCGCCGCCAACGGCGGGCGGGTCGCTGGCCGGAAACGTCTCCTCGAGTCCCTCGTCGATGCGCTCCTCCGTCTTGTCTTTCGACGGCGGGCGCGACGTGGCGAGCCAGAGCAGTCCGGCAGCCGGTGGCACGGCGTGGTGGCGGCCGGGGGCGTGAACGGTCATGGTCGAACCTCCTTGATGGCGATTGAAGGCGCAAGCGCCGTGCCCGTCATGCTTCGGCGGCACGGCGCTTGCGCGCCGGGGGCGGCGGACGGGGTGCGGCCACGAGGCACGCGCCGTCGGCGGGAACGAGAGGACAACGTGATGGATGCATCCAGGGAAAGGATACGTTACGACGCGAACGTGTGCGGCGGCGATTTCGGTCACGTGCGCGAGCGCTTCGACACGTGGAAACGCGAATCGCTGGTCTACCGGCCCGAGCGGCGCATGTTCGACGGCAAGGACGAGGTACGCGAACTGAACGGCACCGTCTACGACGGCCCGGAGCGCGCGCAGCGGGCGCTCGCCGAACAATGCGCGCCGTCCGACCCGTACGCGCTCGCGGTGCAGCTGACCGCGGAAGGACGCACGATGTGGCTGGTGATGGCGGCCTACGACGACTGAGCGAAACCGCCGACGTTCGCGGCGCGACAGCAGGCATGCTGCTTGCGCGCTCGCCGCGCCATCGAAATGCGCACGCCGCCGCGCAGGAGCGACATGAATATGCCATCCATGCTGCACCGCCCCGAGCCGACGACTCCCGACGTCGACCCGGACCCGCCGCCGCCCGGACACGACGATCCGGTCGACCCGCCGGTGCCTGACGGGCTGCCGCAGGGCGACCCGCCGTCGAACCCGCCGCCGATGCGGATGCCGGGCGGAAGCGGTGCATCGCGACCGGCCGCGCGAACCTTGAAAAGGAGGACCGTCATGGACATTCACGTGCAATCGCCAGACAAGCGCGCGATCGCTCAGGTGCTGGGCCGCTATTTCGAATCGCGTTCGCTGCGCTATCACATCGAGGAACTGCCGGGCGGCGTGCTGCAGATCGGCTATCGCGCCAGCGGCCGCCCGGCTGCCGTCACCGTGTCGTTCGACGATGCCGCGTACGACACCTATACGCACTGGGATGCGAGCCAGAAGCAGCTGGCGCTCGGCCGGCTCGCCGACGGCTTCTCGCGGATGATGTCGTCACGCAGCCCGGCCGCGCTGGCCGGCGACTATCACGTCGAACGATTCTGATTCATCCCTGCTTCGCCGGTCGATCCCCATGCAGGGCAAAGTGCCCGCGCGCAGCGGGCGCTTTGCGTCTGCGTGCGCGTCGCGTAGGATGTCCGTTAATTCAGCACACGCTACGTTCGCGCCGCAGCCTGGCAGCCGCTGCGGCCGAAGAGGCGCGATGCGCTTTCCTTCAGGTTCGTTTCGCGCAACCGACGGAGACCACCTTGGCCACAGTTGCTCGCCTGTTGCTGTCACCCGGCGCACGCCGGTTCGTTTCCGGCCTGTCGGCGTGCGCGGCGCTTGCCGCGGCCGGCGCCCGCGATGCGTCGGCCCAGACGCCTTCGCCGCTCGGCGAGTGGCAATACTCGGCGGGGGTGCCGCTCGAAAAACTGTTCGACCCGAACATTTCCACGTGGAATATCAGCGTGGGCGCTGCGATGACCCTGCAGCCGCGCTATGCGGGCTCCGACCGCTATCGCGTGATGGGCGGCCCGAACCTCGACATCCGCTATCGCGACCTGTTTTTCCTGTCGACGGGCGAGGGGCTCGGCGCGAACGTGCTGCGCGGGCCGAACTGGCGCGTGAGCCTGTCCGTCGGTTACGACCTCGGGCGCCGCTCGGCCGACGATATCCAGCACCTGAACGGCCTCGACAACATCAACGCGGCGCCGGTGATGAAACTGGCGGCCGATTACGTGATCTCGAAGGAGTTTCCGCTCGTGCTGCGCGCGGATATCCGGCGCAGCATCGGCGGCTCGAACGGCTGGGTCGGCGATTTCTCCGCGTACATGCCGCTGCCGGGCAGCAACGAGCATTTCTTCTGGTTCGCGGGGCCGACCGTGTCGTTTGCCGATTCGCGCTACATGAACAGCTGGTTCGGCGTGAACCAGGGGGCCGCCGCGCGTTCGGGGCTGCCGGCGTATTCGTCAGGGGCCGGGATCAAGTCGTACGGTGCGGGCGTGACCATGGCCTGGTTCGTGAACAAGCACTGGTTCATCACGATCGACGGCGCGATCGAGCAGCTCGTCGGCCGCGCCGCGCGCAGCCCGATCACGCAGCAGTCGACCAACGGCGTGTTCGACATGTCGGTGAATTACCAGTTCTGAGCAAGGCCGGGCAGCAGGGAGGCGATCGGGGCAGCGGCATTTCCCGTCACATTTGATATGATTCCGACCTGTACAAATGTACAGTGATCAATCCCCGTGACGCCTGCTTCGCCGACGCCCCCGGCGTTTTACTACCTGACCAATTTCGAACGCGCGCTGGCCTGGCTCGGCGCGCGTTACGACGACCTGTTCGATGCGCACGAGCACGCGTTCGTCCGGCAGTTCGCCGCGCTGCCGCAGGCGTCGCGTGCGCTGCTCGTCCGGATGCTGATGCGCAACGGGTCCGATTTCCGCGCGAGCAAGCTCGTGTACGACGAAATCGGCTGCGTGCTCGACGCGGCCGCGCCGCTCGTCGAACTCGGCTGGATCGATCCGGCCCCGGCGCTGACGCTCGACGAACTGTTCGCGCTGTCGACCAAGGCCGATCTGCTGCGTATCTTCCCGGCACTCGCCGCGCATGCGGGCGAGCGCAAGCCCGAGTGGCTCGAACGGCTGCGGCCCGCGCACGACATCGCGCAACCGCTCGACGCGTGGTGCGCGCAGGCCGGCGACCGCGTGCTGCGCGTGACGGTCGGCGCGCTGTGCGACCGGCTGCGCCTGATGTTCTTCGGCAATCTCCACCAGGACTGGAGCGAATTCGTGCTCGCCGATCTCGGCGTGTTCCAGTACGAAAGCGTGCCGATCGCGCCGTCGTCGCGCGCGTTCCAGCAGCGCGGCGACGTCGACACGTATCTCGCGCTGCAGACGTGCCGCGATGCGCTCGACGCATGGCCCGACGATCTGCCGTTCGACGACCTGGTGCATGAGATCGACGCGGTCGGCTGCGCGCAGCCCTGGCTCGCGACGCGTCGCGCGAAGCTGCTGTTCGCACTCGGGCAGACGTGCGAGCGCCGGGCCGACTGGGCCGGCGCGCTCGACGCGTATGTGCGCAGCGCCTGGCCCGGCAGCCGCCATCGGCGCATCCGCGTGCTCGAACGCTGCGGGCGTGACGAAGATGCGCTTGCGCTGGCGCTCGAGGCGCGCGGCGGTTTCGAGAGCGACGAGGAGCGCCAGCGTGTCGAGCGCATGCTGCCGCGCCTGCAGCGCCGGCTCGGCCGGCGCGTCGAACGCGCGGCTTCGGCGGCGGACGTGCCGCGCGAAACGCTCGTGCTCGCGCGCCCCGATGCGTTCGTCAGTGTCGAATTCGCGGTGCGCGACCATCTCGCGCAACCGGCTGCGCCGGTCCATTACGTCGAGAACACGCTGATCAATTCGCTGTTCGGGCTGCTGTGCTGGGAACCCGTGTTCGCCGCGGTACCCGGCGCGTTCTTCCATCCGTTCCAGCGCGGCCCGGCCGACCTGCACGCGCCCGATTTCGCCGCGCGCCGTGCGGACGCATTCGCCGCGTGCTTCGCGCAACTCGATTCGGGCGCTTATCGCGAGACGATTCGCCGGCATTTCGCGACGAAGGCGGGGCTGCAATCCCCGTTCGTGTTCTGGGGCGTGCTGAGCGACGCACTGCTCGACGAGGCGCTTGCGTGCCTGCCGCCGGAACATCTGCGGCTGTGGTTCACGCGCCTGCTCGCGGATATCCGCAGCAACCGTTCGGGGCTGCCCGATCTCGTCCGCTTCTGGCCCGGCGAGCGCCGCTACGAACTCGTCGAGGTGAAAGGCCCCGGCGACCGCCTGCAGGACAACCAGACGCGCTGGCTCGCATACTGCGTCGCGCACGGCATTCCGGTGCGCGTGATCGATGTCGAATGGGCCGGCGCGGACGTCGTGCCCGTCGAAGCGGCGGGCCTGTCCGCATGAGCTACGTCGTCGCGGTGCGGGCGATGTGCGAGTTCACCGCGCGGCGCGGCGATCTCGACCTGCGCTTCACGCCCGCGCCCACCGCGCTCGAAGGCATCGCCGGCCACGGCGCGGTCACGTCGAACCGAGGTGCACGCTACGAAACCGAGATCGCGCTGACGGGCACGTGGGGCACGCTCACCGTGCGCGGCCGCGCGGACGGCTACGATCCGGTGGCGAACCGCCTCGAGGAAATCAAGACCTTCCGCGGCAGCCTCGACGCGATGCCCGCCAACCACCGCGCACTGCACTGGGCGCAGGCGAAGGTCTACGCGCACCTGATGTGCGACGCGCGCGGCCTCCCGGAAATCGATGTCGCGCTCGTCTATTTCGACATCGTGTCCGAGCGCGAGACGGTGCTGACGCAAACGCTGGGGGCGGCGGAGCTCGCGGCGTTCTTCGCCGAGCAGTGCGCGTGCTTCGTCGGCTGGGCCGAACGCGAGACGGCGCACCGCGCGGCGCGTGACGCGGCGCTGCGCGCGCTCGCGTTTCCGCACGGGCAGTTCCGCAGCGGCCAGCGCGAGCTGGCAGTGGCCGTCTATCGCGCGGCCCGCGACGATCGTTGCCTGATGGCGCAGGCGCCGACCGGCATCGGCAAGACGCTCGGCACCGTGTTTCCGCTGCTGAAGGCCTGCGGCGAGGGCGAGCTCGACCACGTGTACTTCCTGACCGCGAAAACGCCCGGCCGCGCGCTCGCGCTCGAAGCGGCGGCGACGCTCGGCGCCGGCACGCCCGCGCTGCCGCTGCGCGTGCTGGAACTCGTTGCGCGCGACAAGGCGTGCGAGCATCCCGACAGTGCGTGCCACGGCGAGTCGTGCCCGCTCGCGAAGGGTTTCTACGACCGGCTGCCGGCCGCGCGCGACGCGGCGATCGAGGCCGGGCTGCTCGACCGCGACACCGTGCGCGCGGCCGCGCTCGCGCACGACGTCTGCCCGTATTACCTGTCGCAGGAGCTCGCGCGCTGGTCCGACATGGTGATCGGCGACTACAACTACTACTACGACGGCAGCGCGATGCTGCACACGCTCGCGCAGCAGAACCAGTGGCGCGTCGGCGTGCTCGTCGACGAAGCGCACAACCTGCTCGATCGTGCGCGCAAGATGTACAGCGCATCGCTCGATCCGTTCGCATTCGCGGCCGCGCGCGAAGCCGCACCCGCCGCGCTGCGCAAGGCCTTCGACCGGCTCGCCCGCGCGTGGGGCACGGTCAACCGCGCGCAGGCCGAGCGTTATGCCGCGTATCCGGAGATACCGGGCCCGATCGTGTCGGCGTTGCAGAACCTCGTCGCGGCGGTCGGCGAGCACCTGGCCGACGCGCCGCGCGCGAACGGCGATGCGCTGCTGCGGTTTCATTTCGAGGCGATCCAGTTCGGCGTGCTCGCCGAAGCGTTCGACAGTGCGTCGATCTTCGACGCGACGCTGCACGGCGAACCGATGCCGCGCCAGCCGGCGCTCGACGGCGTTGCGTCGGCCGGCCGCCGGCGCCGCGTCCAGTCGACGCTGTGCGTGCGCAACGTGATTCCGGCCGGCTTTCTCGCGCCGCGCTACGAAGCCGCGTGCGCGACCGTGCTTTTCTCGGGCACGCTGAGTCCGTTTCATTTCTACCGCGACACGCTCGGATTGCCCGGCGACACGGGCTGGCTCGACGTCGACGGGCCGTTCCGCGCCGAGCAGCTGACGGTGCGCGTCGCGAGCCACGTGTCGACCCGCTGGCGCGACCGCGACCGGTCGCTCGAACCGATCGTGGACCTGATCGCCGCGCAATACGCGACGCGGCCCGGCAACTACCTCGGGTTCCTGAGCAGCTTCGACTATCTGGGGCGCGTGGTCGCGCTGATGCAGGCACGGCACCCGGACGTGCCCGTCTGGGCGCAGGCGCCCGGCATGACCGAAGGCGAGCGCGACGCGTTTCTCGCGCGCTTCGACGCGGGCGGGCGCGGCGTCGGCTTCGCGGTGCTGGGCGGGGCGTTCTCGGAAGGCGTGGACCTGGTCGGCGAGCGGCTGATCGGCGCGTTCATCGCGACGCTCGGGCTGCCGCAGGTCAACGACGTCAACGAGCAGATGCGGCGTGCGATGGACGCACGCTTCGGCAACGGCTACGACTACATGTACCTGTATCCGGGCTTGCAGAAGGTCGTGCAGGCGGCCGGGCGCGTGATCCGCACCGAGCACGACGAAGGCGTCGTGCATCTGATCGACGACCGTTACCGGCGGCGTGAAGTGCGCGATCTGCTGCCGCGGTGGTGGCGGATCGGGTAAGGCAAGGGCCGCCTGAGCGTGGTGTACGCGAACCGGCCGGTGCCCGTTGCCGCGCATTGTCCGCGTGCGTTTCCGCCCGAATCGCTTCGTGGATCAAAAAGTTCGACGCGGTCGCGCGACATCAGATCTGATGCGGCTCGAAATCACGTGTAAAGGATTGCTTCGTAAAGGCGTCGACGTAGTCCATCATCGTATCGGCCGCGAGTCCGGCTTCCCGCTCGTCGCCGTCGGCGATCGCGCGTGCGACACGGGCGTGCAGCAGGCTGACCTTCAGCAGATCGTTCAGGTCCGTGTGATGGATGAAATAGAAACGCCGGGACAGCGCATGCAACGGCGTGATGGCCTCCGCCGCGAACCGGTTGCGCGCGAGCTGCGCCATGAGCCGATTGGCTACATACAAGCTTCGAAGATACGCAAGCACGTCGCGCGACTCGCCGGCGACCTCGAGCTTCGCGGCGACTTCCCGCATCCGGTTCCGCTCGTCGGGTAGCGCACGCCGCGCCGCGCGCTGGGCAATGAGGCGCTCCAGTTCGCGGCGTGTTTCGAGCACCAGCAACTGATCATGGATATTGGGCACCGTGATCATGATGCCGTGACGCGGCACGATCTCCAGCAGGTGCGCCGCGGCCAATCGTTGCGCGGCTTCACGAACCGGCGTGCGCCCGGTATTCAACTTCTCCGCGAGCGACACCTCCGACCATACGCTGCCGGGCGCCAGCTTCAGGGTCACGATGAGTTCTTCCAGTTGCTGATGGGCCTGATCGGCAAGTGATCCGCTGGTCTGTCCGGTCGGTTCTGTCTGGTACATGGGCCATCGCCTCAAAAATGTCACTGACATATTAACGTGACTCGCGCCGCGCATCCAACCCCTGCATACCGGCCAGCCCGCGTCTGGTTGCGCGGGTATACCCGCTTTGACGATCGAGCCTCTCGTTAATATTCTACTAACATATCAGCGATATCCGAATGATGTGGGGCTTGGCGTAGCAACTCGAATCGCAAGGAAACCGTATGAAATCAAGAGTCGATTACCGGTGGATCATTGCCACCGTACTGTTCGTGGCTTACAGCATCCAGTTCCTGGATCGCGTGAAAACCAATCTGCTCAACCCGCTGATTGCGGCCGACATCGGGATGAGCGCCGCCGATATCGGTACCGGCACATTCCTGATGCTCATCTTCTACGGCCCTTCGCAATACGTGTCCGGTGTGCTGACCGACAAGTACGGCGCGAAGAAGATGCTGATCTTCTCGGTCATCTCGTGGTCGCTGATGACCGCGTGGATGGGTTTCCTGCACACCCGGAACGAGTACTTCATCCGGATGGCGCTGTTCGGGGTACTGGTCGGCACGGAGTACGTTCCGTCGGCCCGCGTGCTGATGCGGTGGTTCAACAAGGAAGGGCGGGCGCGGGCGCAGGCACTGCTGTCGTGGGCGTGGATCCTGACGCCGGCATGGGCCAGCATCTTCGCCACGCAGCTGGCCGCGCACACGGGTAGCTGGCGTCTGGTGTTCTTCATTTCCGGCGCGCTTGGCGTGATCCCGCTGGCCCTGATCGCGTATTTCGTCTTCGACCGCCCCGAACAATATCCCCGCATCACCCAAGCGGAGCTCGAATACAGCTACAAGGACGAGATCGAGGCGGGTGTACTGGACGGCAAGAATTTCTCCGACGTGCAACGCCGGATCCTGAAGGTCAAGCATTTTTCGTTCCTCGACTTGTTCAGGCATCCTGCCTATATCGCGGTCGTCGTGGTCGACGTCGTGATGCAGGTGACCTATTGGGGCGCATCGATCTGGATTCCGATCTATCTCGCAGACAAGTTCGGATTCAAGATCCAGACGATGGGCTTGTGGGCCGGCCTCTATTTCGTGGCGGGCGCAATCGGCAGCTTCGTGTCTTCCTACCTGTCGGACAAGGTTTTTCGCGGCAACCGCCGCATCATGATCGCGACCTGCTTCGCGGGGCTGATCCCGTTCCTGCTGGTGATCGCGACACTGCGAGACGGCAACCAGCAACTCCTCGCGTTTGCGCTCTGCGGGATGGGCTTTTTCGCAAATATGGCGTGGGGGCCGTTCCTGACCGTGCCGGCCGAAATCTTCACCCCGGAGGTGTACGGCAAGGCCATGGGATTCGTGAATGGCGTCGGCTACGTCGTCGCGGCCTTCAGCGCGAAGATTTTTGCGAGCCTCATCGTCACCACTTCGGCGGGCAAGGACTATTCGAACGGCTGGATCTTCCTTGCCGGGTGCGTCCTCGTCGGCATCCTGGCTTCCTGGTTCATTCGTATCGAGCGAAACGACCCGGCGCGCACCTCGGCCAATGAACCGGCTACGACCTGAGCATATTCGGAGGGTATTTCATGTTACTGAGCGAGCATCAAGAAGCGGTCAACATCCTGACCATCGATCGCCCGAGGCGTCGCAACGCGTTGGGCACCGACCTGATCTGCGGGTTGAAAACCGCCTTGCGCGACGCCGAGGCGAACGACGAAGTCCGCGCGATCGTCCTCACCGGTACCGAACCCGGCTTTTGCGCGGGGAGCGACCTCAAGGAACTGGGCAACATGAGCATGGCCGAGATGCGCGAGCACGAAGCGGTGACGGCCGCGCTGGCGCGGAGCATCTCGATGCTTCGCAAGCCGGTTCTGTGTGCGGTGTCGGGCTTTGCGCTGGGCGGCGGGGTGGCGCTTGCCGCGGCATGCGATCTCGTCGTGACGACCGCGACGTGCCGATGGCACATGCCGGAAGTGAAGATCGGCTGGATTCCGCCGTGGGGCCTGGAATTCCTGCTGGGCCGATGCACGCCGGCAACCGCGCGGCGCCTCGCGTGGGGCGTCGAAGCCATCGACGGCGCCGAGGCGCAGCGCCTTGGTCTCGCCGATTACGTGACGCAGGAGGCGAGCGCGCTGCCGATGGCGCTGGAGGTCGCGAACACGCTCGCGAGCTATCCGTTGCCCGCGGTCGTTGCCACCAAACGCTATTTCCGCGACAGCTTCGCCGCCCACGGCGAGATTCGCGACGCGGAAGCCAATCTGTTGTTCGCCGAGAACTGCGAACATCCGGTCGCGAAGGCGACCCTCAATGCCTTCGGAGTCAAAGCATGACCAAGATTTGCACAGCGCAGGAAGCCGTATCGAAGATTCCCGATGGCTGCGAGGTGGCGAGTGTCGGCGTGATCGGATGGATTACGCCGGATCGCATCCTGCGGGCCATTCGCGAGCGCCACGATCAGGTCGGTTCGCCCTCGAACCTCTCGTTTTATTTTCCCTGCGGCACCGGCGACTCGATGGGGATCAAGGGCATGGACTGGGTGGCCAAGCCGGGGCTGATGAAGCGCATCGTATCGGGCTCGTACGTCAATCCGGTCGATCCGCGCACCGGCAAACGGCCGGAACTGATGCGGCTGATCCGGGAGAATGCGATCGAAGCCTATAGCTGGCCGATCGGCGCGAGCATGCACTGGCTGCGCGAAGTTGCGCGGCGGGGGCCCGGCTACCTCACGCGGATCGGGTTGGGAACCTATGTCGATCCGCGTCAGCATGGCGGCAAGCTGACCGGGCGCAGCGAGGAAGACCTGATCAAGCTCGTCGAGTTCAACGGCGAAGAGTTCCTGTTTTATCCGACGCGCAAACTCGATGTCGGCATCATTCGCGCATCGAGCGCGGACGAGTTCGGCAACCTGTCGTTCGAAAGCGAGGCGCTCATGTCGTCGTCGCTCGCGATCGCGCTCGCCGTCAAGGCATGCGGCGGCCGTGTGATCGCGCAGGTCCAGCGCATCACCGAACGGCGTACGCGCGCCGTCCAGGACGTCAAGATTCCCGGTGTGCTGGTCGATCATGTCGTCGTCGACGCCGAGCAACTGATGGTGACCGATACGCCGTTCGACGCAGCCTACCTGGGCGGACAGCCGCCAACCTTCAACGGCCTCGCGCCGCTGCCGCTGACGATCGACAAGGTCGTCGCGCGACGGGCCGCCCGCGAGGTACCTCGCGAGACGGTCAGTATCTTCGGATTCGGTGCATCGTCCGACGCCCCGCTGACGATGTGGGAGGACGGCCTGTTCGAAGGCGACCGGATCAACGACTACTGGATGACGACCGAGCATGGCACCTTCGGCGGCCTCGTGATGAGCGGCTGGCAGTTTTCCGCGAACCTTTATCCGGAGGCGTTGCTCGACGGCCTGAACCAGTTCGATTTCATCAATGGCGGAAACTGCCGGTTCGCTGCACTCGCGTTTGCGCAATTCGATGCCGCCGGCAACGTCAACGTCAGCCGTTTCGGTGCGTTCAACCCCGGAGCGGGCGGATTCATCGACATCGCATACAACGCACGGGACCTGATCTTTACCGGCACCTTTACGACGGCCGGGCTCGAGGCCGAGATCGGGGCAGGCGGGCTCAACATCGCGCGCGAAGGGCGGGTCAGGAAATTCGTGTCCGAGGCCGAGCAGATCACCTATCCGGTGATGAAGAACGTCAGGGAGCGCGGGCAGACGGCCAAAATCATCACCGAGCGCGCGGTGTTCGAAGTGGAGCCGGACGGACTTGTCCTGACCGAGGTGGCAAAGGGGATCGATGTGCAGCGGGATGTGCTCGAGCAGATGGCGTTTCGCCCGAAGCGGATCGCCGAGAATCTCAAGCTCATGGAAGCCGAGCTGTTTGCGGATTGACGATGGCGCCTGCGGCTACGATTCGCGATGGCCGCGGGCGCCCAACGAGGAGATCATTCGATGGCGATCCAATACGCGGTTCATTGCTCGGACCAGCGCCCCGTACAGGTCCTGCATGCGGATGTCCTGGTGGCGGGCGGCGGGGCAACCGGTCTGGCGGCGGCTGTCACAGCCGCTCGCCAGGGGTGCAGGGTGATTCTGGTCGAACGGTACGGCTTTTGCGGCGGCGGCGCCGTCGCCGGATTGTCCGGCACGATCTGCGGCCTGTACGAGGCCAGCGACGGCGACGCACCGCCGCGGCAACTGGTGCATGGCTTCGTCGACGAGTTCATTGTGCAGATGGAGCGGCGTGACGGGCTGAGCGCGCCGCTCAAGTACGGCAAGACCTATACGCGCGTTCACGAACCGTTGGCCTGGCGTGAGAGCGCCGATGCATTGCTCGCCGAAGCAGGCGTGACGACGATCTATCACTCGACCGTCACGGAGGTCCTGATGGAGGGCGACCGTGTTGCGGGCGCTCAGCTGTACACGAAGGAAGGCAAGGTGCAGGTCAGGGCCGGGGTGACGATCGATGCGACCGGCGACGCGGATCTGGTTGCGATGGCCGGATTGCCGACCTTCATGGGCGACAACGGGCACGTGCAGAACCCGACGATGATCTTCCGGTTGACGGGCGTGGACGTCGAGCGATTCGTGTCGGCCTATGGGCGAGACACGATCATGCCCGCCGAGGTGATGGCGCATATCGCGCACGCGAATACCTCTGGCTACCGGCTCCCGCGCACAAAGATATGGCTGTTTCCGACGACGCGGCCGGGCGAATTGCTGTGCAACTGTACGCGTGTCACGGGGAGCGACGGCCGCGAACTGAACGCGGTGCTTTATCGAGATTTCTCGGATGCCGAAGTCGAAGGGCGTATTCAGGCGCGCGAGTACGCACGGTTTTTCCGCCAATACCTCGCCGGTTGCGAGGCGAGCTGGGTGAATGACACGGCCGTCCAGGTGGGCGTCCGGCAGACCCGGCAGGCGCAAGGCGTCGCGACACTACGCAATGCGGATATTCTCGGCGGCGCGAAATTCGCAGACGGCATTGCGCGGTCGCCATGGCCGATCGAGTTGCATGCCGGAAACCGGCCACGCGTCGAATGGTTGCTCAACGACTTCTACGAAGTGCCATTCGGCTGCTTCGTCCCTTCCTCCGGCGAATCGCTGCTGTTTGCCGGGCGCTGCCTGTCTGCCGAGCACGAAGCCGTCGCATCGGCCCGTGTCACCGCGCAATGCTTTTCCTACGGTCATGCGGTAGGGCATGCGGCGGCGCTTTCCGTCAACGAGCATCTTGAAACGAGACGGATCGCCGGGCAGGACATTCGCATGTTGCTCAATCGCGATGGCGCGGATCTCGATTGAAGGAGGGTGGAAAGGCGCCTGGTCCTGGCGGGAGGACCGATGCCACGAGCCAGTGGCGAGGCTCGGCGCGCGGCTCGTCCTGCGGGGCAGCGCGCCGATCTTGTCTGCTCATGCGGCGTCGGATCGTGCGCGGCGGTGGCCCCGATCTTGAATCGCCGCCGTGACACAGCTGCGCGAGGTGTTGCGGTGAAGCGGTGATGGCCTGTCGATGTACTTGCCGTGACGCGTCGCGAGCGGCGTGGGTCTTCTATCCGATCGATGACGGTATCGAGGCCGTCAGCGACTTCAGCGATTTGCGGAAACGAGCAGGCGGCAGACGGGACAATCGGCGAACTTTCCTACAGCACGTTGAGCATCGCGAGCGCGGCTTCCTGCAGGTGCGGCAGGACGCGCCGCACGGCCGCATCGGTCGTCTCCGCGCCGATCGGCATGTTCGTGCTCAGCGCGGCGACCACTTCGCCGTGACGGTTCTTCAGCGGCACCGCGATGCCGCGCACGCCGACCTGCAATTGCTGTTCGATCGCCGCGAAACCGGCGTCGCGTGCCTGGTCGACCTGTTCGAGCAGGCGCGCCTTGTTGGTGACCGTGTGCGGCGTGAACGGCGGCAGTTCGGTGTCGTCGAGCCACGCGCGCACGGCTTCGCGATCGGGATGATGGGCGAGCAGCACGACGCCCGGCGACGTGAGCGGCGCCGGCACGCGCGCGCCGAGCACGAAGCCGGTCGTCATCACGCGCGACACGCCGTTGCGCGCGATGAACACGAGCTCCCAGCCGTCGAGCACGCTCACGTACGCCGATTCGTTCAGCGACGCGCTCAGTTGCTGTAGATAGGGCTGGACCGTGCGCGGCAGGCGTGCCGAATCGAAGTACGACCAGCCGACCCGCAGCACGCGCGGCGTGAGGCCGTACAGCTTGCCGTCGGTGTACACGTAGCCGAGCGATTCGAGCGTCAGCAGGTAGCGCCGCGCGGCCGTGCGCGTGAGGCCGGTGCGCGCGGCGGCCTGGGTGGGCGTCATGCGCGCGTGCTGGCTGTCGAATGCCTCGAGGATCGCCAGGCCTTTTTCGAGGCCGGCAATCCAGTCGCGTCGGTCGAGTTCGGGCTTTTTCATCGTCGGAAGGTGGCGTCCCGGTGCGCGGCAATCGCGCATGAGTGGGCGATTATCGCGCAAATCGGATCTGCCGCAATGTATCGCCGGGCTTGCATGCGCCGGCGCCGGGTGCGTGCCCCGAGCCCGGAACATGCCTGTCGTTTAGAATCGGCGCCTCAACTGGACCACAACAATGAAAATTCGCGAATCCGTGTTGGCCGTGCTCGTCGCGGCCGTGCCGCTGCTTGCCGCGGCGAATCCCTCGTCCGGCACGCCCCTCCCGAAGCCGTCCGTCGACGTGCGTGCGTGGCCGCGCATGACGTCGCCGAAATTCGGCTGCTACGTCGAAACGACCTTCGGCTACCGTGACAAGCGCTTCAATTGCGCGCTGAAGAAGTACCGGAATACCGGCGATGCGTGCGGGAACACGAAGGCCTACTACGAAGGCCCGGTGTTCCCCGACCGGCTCGCGGCCGGCGTGCATCCGCTCGCGACGAAGGTCGAACTGGACTGGGAGCACGGCGACCTGCAGATGGTCACCGTCACGCTCAAGGGAACCTGGAACGAAGCGGACGTGCGCAAGGCGTTCGGGCTGCCGCGCGCGGAAGCGCGCAAGCTGACCGACGCGGAGTTGCGCTCGGCGCCGGGCAACCTGATGGACACGAGCGTCCAGTATCCGTCGTCCCCGCTCGACGAAAGCCTGGCGAAGCGCCCGAGCAACCCGGCGCGCGGGACGACGGCCGTGATGCTCTACGGGTTCGACCACATGGGCGCCGGCGATGCCGATTGCGGGGGCGGTGAGTAACGGGGGGAGGGACGGGAGAAGGCGGCTGACACAGCCGCCGACCGGGTGCGGGTGGCGGTACGGCGCTCGTGTGGCGTGCGCCGTACCTTCAGGGTCTTACTCGCTGCTCGTCCATTCGACGTTCGCGCCGACCGAGCGCAGGTTCTCGACGAAATGCGGATGCGCGCGGCGGATCGGCAGCGCGTTCATGATTTCCGAGCGGCCTTCGATGCTCGCGGCCACCATCAGCAGCGCGATCGCGACGCGGATGATGTACGGGCTCTCGACGCGGGCCGGCGTCAGCTGCAGCCCGCCGAACGTGATCAGCCGGTGCGGATCGGACAGCAGCACGTGCGCGCCGAACTTCGACAGTTCGCCGGACCAGCCGAGCGCACCGTCGTAGACCTTGTTCCAGAACATCGCGCTGCCTTCCGCGCGCACGCCGAGCGCGATGAAGATCGGCAGCAGGTCGACCGGCAGGTACGGCCACGGCGCGGCTTCGACCTTGGTGAGGATGTTCTGCGTGAACGGCCGGCGCACGCGCAGCGGGCCGTCGCGTTCCGCGCGCGACCAGCCGTCGCGGTGCGTGACGTTGACGCCGAACTTCGCGAACGTGCGGTCGATCAGCGGGAAGTGTTCGGGCGACGAGTTGCGTACCGTGATGTCGCCGCCCGTGATCGCGCCGAGCGCGAGGAACGTCGCGATTTCATGGAAATCCTCGGCGAAGCGGAACTCGCCGCCGCCGAGCTTGCGGCCGCCCGTCACGCAGAGCCGCGACGTGCCGATCCCCTCGATCGCGACGCCGATCATCGCCAGGAACTGGCAGAACTCCTGCACGTGCGGCTCGGACGCGGCATTCATCAGCGTCGACGTGCCGTTCGCGGTCGTCGCGCACAGCGCGAAGTTTTCGGTGGTCGTCACCGACGCGTAGTCGAGCCAGTGATCGTTGGCCGTCAGCGGGCCGTCGGTGCGGACGATCAGCGAATCGGGCGTGCGCTCGATGTGCGCGCCGAAGCGCTCGAACACCTCGACGTGCGGATCGATCTCGCGCACGCCGAGCGTGCAGCCCTTCACGTCGTTCTCGAGGCGCGCGACGCCGAAGCGCGCGAGCAGCGGCGGGATCAGCATGATCGACGAGCGCATCGCTTCCGGCAGCCGATGGACGGCCGGATCGAATTTCGTGTCGCGATGGTGGAGTTCGAGCAGGCCCGTCGTGAAGTCGACCGACACGTCGCTGCCGAGCGTGCGGAAGATGTCGAGGATCTTGCGCACGTCGGTGATGTCCGGCACGCCGATGAGGCGCAACGGCTGGTCGGTCAACAGGGTGGCGCACAGGATCGGCAGGACGGCGTTCTTGTTCGCGGACGGCTTGATGTCCCCGCGCAGCGGAGTGCCGCCGTGGACGATGAGATTCGACATGATATGGGGGCGTATCGGTGACTGACGTAGGCCCATATGATGCCATTGGTCGGCGGGCGGCGTGGAATGTTCAGAGGGGAAAAGGGGGAATCGGCGCGTATAACTGACAGTGTTTGACGTCGCGCGCGACGCAGCGAGGCCGTTGGCAGTCGCCGTCGAGCGATGCGTGATGGCCGGCCACGGTTGGGGCCGGCCATCGGGTCGTTACTGCGCCGCCCGCATCCGCGCGGCGACGATCAGCGAGATCAGGCAGCCCACCGCGAGATAACCGGCGACGAGGTGCCACGAGCCGCCTGCCACGCTGACGAGGCCGACCGCGATGAACGGCGTGAACCCGCCGCCGACCACGCTCGCGAACTGGTAGCCGACGCCCGCGCCGCTATAGCGGTATTCGGCGCCGAACAGCTCGGTGAACAGCGGCTGCTGGACACTCACGACCATGTCGTGCGCGGCGTTCGCGAGCAGGATCGAGAAGATCACGATCCACGCGATCGACCGCGCCTCCAGCGCGAGGAAGAACGGCACCGCGGACGCGACGCCGATCAGCGCGCCGATCAGGTAGATGCGGCGCAGGCCGTAGCGGTCGGCCAGCCACGCGAAACACGGGATCGTCACGCAGCTCACCGCCCCCACCAGCAGGCCGATGTTCAGGAACAGGTCGCGCGACATGCCGAGGTTCGTCGTCGAATAGCTGAGCGCGAACGCGGTGACGATGTACATCGTGAACAGCTCGGCGAGCCGCAGCGCAATGATCAGCAGGAACGCCTTCGGATGGCGCGTCAGTGCCTCCAGCACCGGCAGGCGCAGCTTGCGGTTGCCGTGTTCGACCTTCTCGACGAACTCCTGCGATTCGTCCATGTTCTTGCGCACCCACAGCCCGATCAGCACGAGCACGATGCTGAACACGAACGGCAGGCGCCAGCCCCACGACTTGAACGCGGCCTCGCCGAGCGTGTGGCTCAGGATCGACACGATGCCCGTGGCCAGCACGAGGCCGACGCCGTAACCGACCTGCACGCCGCTGCTGTAGAACGCCTTCTTTTGCTTCGGCGCGCTTTCGACGGCCATCAGCGCCGCGCCGCCCCATTCGCCGCCGACCGCGAAACCCTGGATCGCGCGCATCAGCACCAGCAGCACGGGTGCCCACCAGCCGATCGTCGAGAATGCCGGCAGCAGGCCGATCGCGACCGTCGACAGCCCCATCAGCATCACCGTCAGGACCAGCATCCGCTTGCGGCCGAGCCGGTCGCCGTAGTGGCCGAACACGATGCCGCCGAGCGGCCGGAACAGGAAACCGACACCGAAGGTCGCGAACGCCGCGAGCGTGCCCATCGTCGGGCTGACTTTCGGGAAGAATTCGGAATTGAATACCAGCGCGGCGACGATCCCGTACAGCAGGAAGTCGTACCAGTCGACAACGGCGCCGACGAAGCTGCCGATCGCGGCCTTGCGGGCCTGGCTGCGGACGCGGGCGCTGGCGGCGGCGTCGAGGGTGTCGAAGGTTGGGGTCATGGCGGTGTCTCCTGGCACGGCGCATCGTGGAATCGTGGCGGCGCCGCGTCCGATGCTGCATTGAAGTCGATGAGTGAACGGAGAATAGGGCGCGCGCCGTACGGCGGCAATCGGCCAATCGGACAGAGTGCGCGATTATCGTACAAGTCCGTGCGATTATCGAACGCTTTTCGGGTTTGCACTAGGCGGCGCGACGATATCCCGTTTGGCCAGGGTGTGCCGCCGTGAACGATCTGGTTAAAATCTGCAGCATTGAGAACTTGCCCGTTCGGGGCGGATGCGGTCGCCACGCTGGCCGCGTTTGCCGCCAGCGACGGGCGCCATCCCCATCGAACGCATGCCCCCGGAGACTGGAATGCCCGGCAATTCCCACCCCCTGTCCAGCGATACGCCGCCCGTTGCCGATCCGGCCGCCAATCCGCTCGGGATGGCCGGCCTCGAATTCGTCGAATTCGCGGCGCCGGTGCCCGAGGCGCTCGCGCAGCGCTTCGAGCAGCTCGGGTTCAAGGCGATCGCGCGGCATGTCAGCAAGAACGTCACGCTCTACCGGCAAGGTCAGATGCATTTCCTGATCAACGCCGAGCCCGATTCGTTCGCCGCGCGCTACGCGGAGGAATACGGGATGGGTGTCTGCGCGATCGGGCTGCGCGTGGCCAGCGCCCGGCGCGCGTTCGAGCGGGCGATCGAGCTCGGTGCGTGGGCGTTCGAAGGCGAGAAGGTCGGCGTCGGCGAGCTGAAGATCCCCGCGATCCAGGGCATCGGCGATTCGCACCTCTATTTCGTCGACCGCTGGCGCGGGCGCGACGGCCAGCGGGGCGGCGTCGGCGACATCTCGATCTTCGACATCGATTTCCGGCCGATCGACATCGCGACCGCGCATACCGATCTCGATTGCGTGGGCGTCGGGCTGCAGCAGGTCGATCATTTCACGCAGACCGTCGGCGCGGGGCGCATGCGGGAGTGGCTGGATTTCTACCACGACCTGCTGCATTTTCGCGAGATCCACGAAATCGACGCGCACTGGCACGTGTCGGAGGAATCGCGTGTGATGGTGTCGCCGTGCGGCGCGGTGCGGATTCCGGTCTACGAGGAAGGCACGCGGCGCACCGAGCTGATGCACGCGTATCTGCCCGACCATCCGGGCGAGGGCGTGCAGCACGTCGCGCTGGCTACCGACGACATCCTGTCCTGCGTCGATGCGCTGCGGGCGAACGGCGTCGAATTCATCGAGCCGCCGGCCCGCTATTACGATGACGTCGACGCGCGGCTGCCCGGGCATGGTGTCGATCTCGACGCGCTGCGCCGTCGCGCGGTGCTGGTCGACGGCGAGATCGGCGGCGACGGCGTGCCGAAGCTGTTCTTCCAGACTTTCGTCAAGCGCCGGCCCGGCGAGATCTTCTTCGAAATCGTGCAGCGCAAGGGACACCACGGGTTCGGCGAAGGCAATCTCGCGGCGCTCGCCCGCGCGCGCGACGCCGGCTGAGCGACGCC